>NZ_CEZFMW010000084.1:0-16085 GCF_982993085.1 Thalassobacter sp.
TCACCTCGGGCGGCAGTGACAGTGTGGAAACCGCGCTCAAGCTTGCGCGGCAATACCATCGCCTGCGCGGTGAGGCAGGGCGCACCAAGTTTCTGTCCCTGCGCAAAGGCTATCATGGCACGCATTTTGGTGGAGCTTCGGTGAACGGCAATCCGCTGTTCCGCGCCTCCTACGAGCCGCTTTTGCCCGGCTGTTTTCATGTGCCCGCGCCCTATGCCTATCGCAATCCCTTTGATGAGACCGATCCCGAGCGTTTGGGCGCGATGTGCCTACGTGCGTTGGAAGAAGAGATCACTATGCAGACACCGCAAACGATTGCGGCGATGATTATGGAACCTGTTCTGGGGGCCGGCGGCGTGATTGTGCCCCCCGAAACCTATATGCCGGGCGTGGCTGAAATATGCGCGCGCCACGGGATATTGTTGATATCTGACGAAGTTATCACGGGCTTTGGTCGCACCGGATCATGGTCAGGCGCGCGGCGCTGGGGCGTGAAACCGGACATGATGACAACCGCTAAGGCGATTACCAACGGTTACTATCCGTTCGGTGCGGTTTTGTTGTCGGGTGAAATGGCAGAGGTGTTTGAAGGCGCGGATGAAGCGTCTGGCATGATCGGCCACGGCTATACCTATTCGTGCCACCCTGTTGGCGCGGCGGCTGCATTGGCCTGTTTGGCGGAAACGAAGCGGCTGAATGTGATGGAGAACGCATCCGCGCGAGGTGCGCAGTTGTTTGCGGGACTGCAATCCTTGGCAGAGCAGCTTTCGGTCATTGGCGATGTACGCGGCGGGGCGGGCTTGATGTGCGGGGTGGAATTGGTCGCGGATCAGGGGACCAAGACGCCGTTAGACGTGGCCACTGCTAAGAAAATCTTTGAGGCGACCTATGAAGCTGGCGTCATGGTACGCTTGTCGGGCAGCAACCTATTGATGTCGCCGCCGCTGATTTTGGGCGCGGGAGATGTAGATACAATCCTTGCGGCACTGGCAAAAGGCTTGGAGGCGGCCTAGGTTACCCATCCTAACCCGCTTGCATCGAAGGCAAATTCCATGACCGCTCGGATATTTATCAACGGCTTTGGCCGCATCGGTCGCTCGGTCCTTCGGGCGCTCTTGGCGCGGGATGAGGACCTTGAAGTTGTGGGCATCAATGACATCGCCCCTTTGGAAACGTGCGCATATCTGTTTGAGTTCGATAGTGTGTTTGGTCCGTGGAAGGGCACTGTTGCGGTCGAGGGCGATGCGCTTTTGGTGGATGGTCGGCGGTTTGCGTTTCACCGCACGCCGGACATTCGGACGCTTCGGTTGGGCGACGTTGATCTGGTAATGGAATGCACGGGCCACGCCGAAACCCGCCCCGAGGTGGAACGCGGTCTGCTGGCCGGTGCGGGCAAGGTCCTGATGTCCGGCCCCTCTGCGGTGGCTGATGGCACAGTCGTTTTGGGCGCAAACGACGCAGCCCTACGCCCTGACATGCGGGTTGTGTCAAACGCGTCGTGCACCACCAACGCGGTCGCCCCATTGGTGCGGGTGTTGGATGATGCATTTGGTGTCGAAACCGGGACCATGACCACAATTCATTGCTACACTGGCTCGCAGCCCACCGTGGACAAGCCGACTGGTGGGTTGGCGCGGTCTCGAGCGGCGGCCTTGTCGATGGTGCCGACAACCACCTCGGCCGGACGGCTGGTTGATGTGGTTTTGCCGCATCTGGAGGGGCGGGTCGTGTGCACGTCGGTACGGGTGCCGGTGGCGTCCGTGTCGGCCGTGGACCTGACCGTGCGGCTGACCAAGGGCTGTGATGCGGAGGCGGTGAATGCAGCGATTTTGGCCGCCAGCGGGCCCATTATTGGTACAACGGACAAGCCGCTGGTCAGTTCGGACCTGCGCGCTCGCGCCGAAAGCTATATCCACGCGTTGCCCGAGACGTTTGTCACGGATGGCGGCCTGGTGCGGGTGTTTGGCTGGTACGATAACGAGTGGGGCTTTGCGCACCGGATGATCGACATGGCCGTTCGGATGACCGCACCCGCCTAAAGCCGAACGCGGTGTTCCGGCTGACCACGGGCTGACACGCGCGTGACAAAGGTTTTGCCCGCCTGGGGTTGAGCGGCGCGTGCCATTGGCGACAAATCTTGGGTGGCAGACGTCGTGAACAGTGTCGCCAGATCGCTGCCGCCAAAGGCGGGGCACGAAATAAGCGCCGCAGGAAAAGTCACCGCCGTCAGAAAACGGCCGTCCGGGGCATAGGCGGCCACGCGGTAGGCCCCCCATTGTGCGACCCACATATTGCCGCCTGCATCCACTACTGCGCCATCGGGGTTTAGCCCATGGGACGACAAATCCAAAAAGACGACTGGGGCCCCGGCGGGCCAACCATGGGTGTCACCTAGGCGCTGTCGCCAGATGCGCGACAAGGAGGTATCGGCGTAATAGGCAAATGCTCCGTCGGGCGAAAAGCAAATCGCATTGGGGCAGGTCACGCCCGGCACTAACTGGCGCAATTCCCCAGTATAATAACGATAGATACTGCCCGCGCCGTGTTGGCCGTAGCGGCCCATCGTGCCGATCCAAAATCCACCCCAAGGGTCGGCGCGGCCATCGTTGGACCGAGTGGTTGGTATGTCATCCTCCAGTGGGGCGATGACCTCTGAGGTGCCCGTGGTTATGTCGAACCGCAAAAGGGCGTTGGCACTGGCGATGATCAGGGTCTCGTCATCAAGCTAGCCGGCCGCAGAGACTGAAGTGTCAAACTGCCAATGGCGCGTGGCATCTCCGTCGCGGGTGTAAAGCCGCATCACGTTAATATCGAACCAAAAAAATTGCCCCAATTGAGGATGCCAAAGCGGCCCCTCACCCAGATCACAGACAATATCATCAATGATGGTCGCGGTCATGCTGAGCGGCGTGCTGCGGGGCGATTGGAGTGTGTCATGCGGGCTAGTCCAACGTGCCCAACGCCGTAAAGAGACCCGCTTGTGTCAGGGGGCCGGCCGCAAATCGATCTGCTGGCACACCTTGCTTGGACAGAGCGCGCGCGTACAATCCGCATAGCACTTCCCGCCCGATAAGGGCGACTTGTTGGCCAAGCCAATAGGGTTTCAACGCGGCAATCTCGGCTCCGATCAATAGGCCTGACAACCGTGCATCTGCGGCGGTTTTGGTCGCGTTGGTCAACACGTGGCTCGCGCGGATTGCGGCCAGTTCTGTGACCAATCGCTCCGGGTTAGAAAGCGTCACATCCACCCCTTCGTCAAAGGCAATGCCATCTGGGTCGCCGTGGGCCACGGAATGACGCAGGATCGAGGTTTCGGCCAAGAGGTCGTACATTTCACCGGTCATAGTGGTTTCAAAGCTGACAATTTCCTCAGCGCTGACATGGGCCCACTTGGAGTGCGTGCCGGGCAGACAAATGACGCCCTCGAACGTGGGATGGGACGCTAAAAACCCAGAAATCTGGGTTTCCTCACCGCGCAGGATCGTGGGCTTGGGACGCAATTGTGACAGTCCGGGCATCATATAAACCTGAAGCCCCGCATCTTGGGTCGGTACAGGCGTTGGCGTCAGCGTGCGCGGGGTGCAGGGGGCTTGTGCGAAAGGTGCCTCGAACCAACCCTCGCGGGAGCCTGCCTCACCACAGATCAGGATCGTCACAGGGCGATCGCCCCATGCACTGCGCCACGGGTCGATCAATTTGCGCAACGTAGGCTCAAACGCACCGCGCGTCAGGGTGCGCGCGCCGGCAGATCGATCCCCGGCCTCGGCCACGGCGGTATCATCCTGCATCAGCCAAGCCCGCAGGTTTGACCCGCCCCAATCAACGGCAATCCAAGTCATCAAGCGCACCCTTTTCTGTCTCATTCGGCCCAAGCTGCGCCCCTTATGCGCAATGCGCGGCCCAAGACCAAGGCTTGGATTGTCGGCATCGTGGGTGCGGCAGCGGATGGTTTTGTCGGGCATAAACCATCAAGCATGAACATGGCCCTAAGAGCCGGGAACAACGCGAATTCGCTTGAAGCTTGGGGTGTGTGCTGTGCCCGCGGGCTGCGTTGCATCAGGGGATGCACCGACCCTCAAACGCCGCGCCCCTTCGGATGTCGGGGGCAGGCTTTTTCGCGCTCGGAGCTGGGCCATCAGGTCCGATACCGGGGCCGTCAGTTCCATGCCGTAGACGATAAAATCACCGTTCTCGCCGCGCGTCCCGCCAGAAATGATCGATAGGATGCGGCGATTGCCGTCTTCTTCTATGAAAACCGGCGCTCCGGACGATCCGAAGGTCGCCGCGCAGTTGAACTCTAGGATGCCACCAGAATAGCGGTTCGTAATCGCGCATCCGCGTTCTTGAGTTAGGGCCTCTTCACGGCCCTTGCCATAAGATACCAGCATCACCTCAGTGCCTTGGCTCGCGCGGGCGTGGATCCGAAAAGGTGAGGCGCTGGTGACGAAAATCTCACTCTCAAGCTGCAAAAGCGCGATATCGTGGGGGATGGTTGCGGCGGTCGATTTGCCGCCCGGATCGCGGACATAACTCTGTGGGATGTGGGCGGCCACAACGCGTCGCTCCGCGCTGGCGGCACCGTGTTGATAGCCCGCGCGAAACACCAAATCTTCGGGCAGTTTGGTCCCGGCTTTGACGTGGTCATAGACACAATGCGCCGCCGTCAAAACGATGTCGCGCGCGATGAGCGTGCCCGTGCAAAACCCGCGGCCAAAATCAAGCCGACCGACGCCTTCCCATCCCATGCGTTTGAACGGTGCGTCTAGCGTCTGGATGGATTGAGCCAGCGCGGTTTGAGAGCATGCCATCACCACCACCACAGCAAGCGCGTGCGCGGAACGGCGAGAAATTTGGTGAAGCATGGTGTGACCCTCTTGGCAGGAGCGCCTCTAGCGTAGGCGGGATGCAGGACAATTCTGCGGCAACACAGGGGAGATTTCGCATCAGCCCTGAAACAATGGAGCAGAAACGAGAGGATTGTTCGGCCCGTAATTTTGCCAGTCCGCGAAATTTCTTGGCGCAAGGGCAGCGTCACGCGCCACCAAACAAGAGACGCGCGAGGTCGTGCCTGTGCCCCAAGATATCCTTGCCGCCGGCGATCGCCACGGCTCCACCTATTTTCAGCATGAACGTTTTCGCGATCTGGTCTTGGCTGAGGTCGGTAAGTCTGGGGTTACACTTAAGGATGGCTATTGATCCGTCCTCGTGGGCGATGCGGCTGAGCAACCGGCCCGAACCGGCATGGCTGTGGACCTAAGGGGCAAGGGGCCATGATGCCAAAGACCGTTTGACAGAAAACGCCCCTGTTGTTCGTGGAAATTGTCGCTATCACTTGTGCAACGACCTAGCCCTTGGACCTTTTTCATGCCCGACCCGCGTGCCCCTGATGGCAGCTTGATCACGACACATGACATTGCCCACGCCGGCCTGCGTGCGCGGCTGACATCGTGGGGCTCGGTTCTGATGGACCTGCGGCTAGACGGGCACAACGCGCCGCTTGTGCTGGGGTTTGAGGATCCCGCCCTGTATCTGCGGCATTCACCCTACTTTGGGGCTACCGCGGGGCGCTTTGCCAATCGGATTGGTGGGGGCCGGTTTGTGATCGACGGGACCTCCTATCAGGCTGATTGCAATTATCTGGGTGAGCATACGCTTCACGGTGGTGAAGTTTCGATGGGCAAGCGTAATTGGGATACGATTGCCCTGTCTGACACTTCGGTGACCATGACTATTGGCCTTGAGGACGGTGAGATGGGCTTTCCCGGCGCGCTCAGGGCAGAGGTGACATATGCGCTGATTGTTCATGATGGGTGTCCTGCGCTGCGGATTGATTACCGCGCCACCAGCGATGCGCCCACGCTGTGCAATCTAGCGCATCACAGCTATTGGGCGCTGGACGGGTCCGGCGATCTTGGGCACCACAGCTTGCAGGTCGATGCCGCGCAATATACCCCTGTCGACGCGGAGCTTATCCCCACCGGGGAGATCGCGGATGTCACCGGGACCCGGTACGATTTTCGCCAGCCGCGCAGTGTTATGAGCAATCGTCTCGGGGAGGGGCCGATCGATCACAACCTTTGCCTTGCGCCCACGCGCTGGGCGCGCCGCCGGGTCGGGACCCTGCGTTCGCGTCTGTCCGGCGTGTCGATGGACATCACCACCACCGAGCCGGGCCTTCAGGTCTATGATGGGGCCAAGATCAACGTTTCGGTGCCTGGGCTAGAGGGCCGCATCTACGGGGCCCACGCAGGCGTCGCCCTAGAGCCCCAAGTCTGGCCCGATGCCCCCAATCATCCCGGTTTTCCCAGCGCCCTTTTGCGCCCAGGGGACACCTATCGCCAAACAACGATCTTCAGTTTTTCAAAGGAGGCTCCCGATGAGCTTTGACACCTATATGCGCCAAGCCAACCTGATCGCCGGAGAATGGGTCGGGGCAGACAGCGGCAAAACCATTGACGTCACGAACCCGGCCACCGGTGAGGTGATAGGGACCGTGCCCGCCTGTGGCACCGCCGAGACCGAGCGCGCGATCGCTGCCGCCCACGGCGCCTATGCGGATTACGCGGCCACCTCATTGATGGACCGTGTTGGGTTGTTGTGGAAGCTGCACGATGCGCTAATGGATAACCAAAAATCGCTCGCCGAGCTTTTGACCATTGAGATGGGTAAACCATTGGCCGAAGCCATGGGTGAGATCGCGATTGGCGCGCAATACGTGCGTTGGTTCGCCGAAGAAGCCCGCCGTGCCAAGGGCGAGATTGTACCGGCCGGCGTCAATGGCCGCCGTATTCTTGTGACCAAGCACCCTGTGGGCGTGGTGGGCATGATTACGCCGTGGAATTTCCCGTCCTCGATGCTCGCGCGCAAGATCGCGCCGGCATTGGCAGTGGGCTGTACCGTGGTGGCCAAACCGGCAACCGCGACGCCCTATTCGGGCCTCGCATGGGGCGCGTTGGCCCAAGAGGCAGGGTATCCGGCGGGTGTGGTTAACGCGCTGACAGGATCTGCGCGGGCAATCGGCGGCGCAATTATGGACAGCGCACTGGTTCGCAAAGTGACCTTCACCGGCTCAACCGAGGTCGGCAAGGAACTGATCCGCCAATCGGCGGACACGGTCAAAAAGGTCTCGATGGAATTGGGCGGCAATGCACCTTTCCTCGTGTTCGATGACGCGGATATTGATGCGGCGGTCCAAGGCGCAATGGTCTCCAAATTCCGTAACGCGGGCCAAACCTGCGTTTGCGCCAACCGTATCTATGTGCAGTCCGGCATCCACGACGCCTTTGTCGCCAAGCTGGTAGAAGCAACCGAAGCCATGAAGGTCGGCAACGGCCTTGAGCCGGGTGTTGAACAGGGTCCGATGATCGATATGGATGCCGTCGAAAAGGTCGAAGAATTCATTGCCGATGCCACAGCCCAAGGTGGCGCAATCGCTACAGGCGGCGCGCGTCATGGCAATGGCGGTACATACTTCACGCCCACGGTCGTAACGGGCGCCACACAGTCGATGAAATTTGCGACCGAAGAAATATTTGGCCCCCTCGCGCCTGTGTTCAAATTCGATACCGAGGAAGAGGCCATCGCGATGGCCAACGCCACGGAATACGGGCTTGCATGCTATGCCTACACGCGCGACTTGGCCCGCACGTTCCGCCTCAACACCGCTCTGCAATACGGGATGATCGGGGTGAACTCGGGTCTTATCACTACCGTTGAGGCGCCATTTGGCGGCGTCAAAGAAAGCGGATTGGGCAAGGAGGGCGGCAGCCAAGGGCTCGAAGATTATATGGACACAAAATACGTGTGCATTGACGGGGTCTGAAAATGCCCCCTCCTTGGTTCGTAAAACGCTTCGTGGGTGCGGGGGCCGCGCCCCCGCTTTAGGCGCAGCCTGAACAGGCTGCGCAACCCCTTAGGTCACACGCTTGATCAAACGCGCGTGTTGATCACAGGCGATATTCAACTCACCTACAGTCGTGATGTCTCGCGCCTCTAACATTGGGATCAGCGCCCGTAACGCCAATGCGGTGGCGCGGGCATCCCCAAGCGCGGTGTGCCGAACCTCTTGAGGGATTTCGATCCCCAAACGCGCGCAAAGGGCATCCAGTGTGTGCGTCTGGGATTGCCCAAACACTACGGCAGACATCAGGACAGTATCAAGCACGGGCATATCAAACCGCAGCCCCAGTTGCGTCTCGCGCCGGCGCAGGAACGCCATGTCAAATGGGGCGTTGTGGGCCACCAACGCATGACCATCCGTATAGCGGTGAAAGGCCCGTAGGGCATCGCGCACCAATGGGGCGTCGCGGACCATTGCCTCAGTCACATTGTGAATAGCGGTTGAAGCGGCAGGGATCGGGCGGTTCGGATTGACATAGGTGTCGAACGGTTCGGTCATGAGGATTTCACCCCCGACCACCCGTAGGGCCGCGATTTGCACAATCTCATCGCCTTCGTCGGGCAATAGGCCGGTCGTTTCTGTATCAAACACCACCAAATCCAGGTCGCGTAGGCTGGTCGCCTCGCTCAGCGGATGCGACGGGCGGCCCAGCAGGCGAAAATCGCGGGCGCCTGCGCCGCGTTTGGCCCCGTCGCCCAAGCGCAAAAGGTACCCGGTGCCAATTTCGGGCAGGTCGATTTTGCGCACGCCTGCGCGATCCGTGGCAGGGGGCAGGCGGCGGTTCAGACCAACCTCTACATCGCCAACCAAAAGCCCAGAGGCAGCTGCGTTATACGCCACCACCCGCCGGTCTTCAGAGCAGAGCACATAGGCCTCGGGCAGGTTGTCCAGCACCGCTTCTAGGCGCGCGCGTTCCCGGCGCAGGGCGCGGGTTTCACGCGCCAGTGCCGCTGTCACCTCTTGTCGGCTATCCGCAAGGGAGCCTGCCATTGCATGCGCCGCACCGCCCAAATCTCCCAAATAACGGGCATGGGTGATGTCCATCTCATGGTTGGTTTCGGTATGAGCGCGGGTGCGCAGCTGGGCGGCCAACGCCTCAACTGGTTTGGCGACGTTTTCATCAAACAAAAGCCAGACCCATGTCGTCAGCCCCAAAACCGCTAGCCCAGCCACCAGTCCTGCAATCACAAAGCCCGACAGAACCTCTGGTTGGGCAAGGCGCATATAGCCCAGCATCAACCCGCCCGTGATTAACGCAATTCCGCCCAGTGCCATCAGGGCAAAGAAGAGGAAAATGCGCAGCCGGAGTGAGAGGTTTGCGAGCCCCATGATTTAACCCTGACACACAATCGGCAGGAACGGATCGTCATCCGCTAGCGCGCGCCAATCGCCCTCAGCCGGCAAATCCGCGCCGTCGGGCAGGTCCGCGCGCCGCTTTCCTGCGCAATCAAATACCACGGGCATCGCAAACAGCGGGGCATCGCGGGTAAAGACATAGACGGTGGCTAGTTTTGCGCTCTCCATCGCGGGGTTGGTTAGGATTGTGTCCCGATCAACGGCCATGAACGTGTGAACATAGGGGCGTGCAATGGTCCACGGGCGGTACCATGCGCTGCTTTGCTGGTTGTTGATCTCTACAAAGCCTGCCGGCATCGCGTTTAGGTTGCGGGGGTACCACGAATATTCGGCGTTGATGGAAAAGGCGACCATGGCCAAGGCCGCAGCGGTTGGCGTGACCCAGCGGGGGATGACGTTGCCCACAATGACCCGCACCAGCATGATGACCCCTGCCACGGCGGCTCCGCTGGCCAGCATCGCGATCAATTCCCAAATCATCTCTACTCTCCCCTTTTTCGTTTCTTATTGCGCCAAGCCACGTCCGGACTGGAGCGCGCTTTGCATTGTTTTCACCACGACAAACGCGTCGCGGAGATGTGATCTCTCTAGGTCTGACAATTGGCTCGGAGACATGAAGTTATCGGGCGCCTCGCCGCGATCAATCTGAGCGGCTTGATGCAAAAGCCGGGTTTCGGCGATCATGTCATAGGCATCGCGCAGGTCCTTGGCTCCGGCGGGTGAAATCAGGTTCGCGTCTGCCGCAGCCATCAATCGCGCCCCGGTGTTCACCACGCGCATTTGCCCCAGCAACGCATAGACCCGCCCCAAATCGACCACTGGCACGACGCCGTTGTGTTTAAGGTCTAGGGTGTTCTTGTGCTCTCCCGAGCGGATGGTGGCAAGGCCGCGCAACAGCCCAAGGGGTGGTGCGTGTTTTAGCGAATTGGCGATCATTTGCGCCACAAAGATCGAGTTCGCTTTTGCGGCGGGCAGCGTTTCATCCAACAAAGCGGCCAGTAGCGCTGGATCGCCGCCAATCGGGCGCAGATCAAACATGACAGAGGCCAGCATCTGCGCTTCGGTGCTGGGGTTACTGATCCACTTTTCGAAGTAGCCTTTCCACACGCGCAGCGGCTGGCGCCAGCGCAGTGTCGTGGCCATCATTTCACCAGGGCAATAGACATAGCCACAGGTATTCAGGCCATCACAGACAAATTTTGCGAGTTCTGAGAAATAGGCATCATGCGGAGGGGCGACGCTGTCATCTAGGAGGAGGCAGTTGTCTTGGTCCGACACACCTGTCTGTTCCTGCCGCCCCTGACTGCCGCACGCGGCCCATAGATAGGGCACGGGCGGGGGGCCTAACTTCTGTTCCGCGAGCGCTAGTAGGCGTCGGGTTGCGGCGTCGGCAATATCGGTGATGAGGCGCGTGATCGTGCCATGCTCGGTCTTGGCGGCGACCAATTGCGCCAGTAGCGCCGGAATTTGGGCGGTGGACTTGGCCATTTCCTCGGCCGAATGCGCATGGACCACGTCCGAGATCAGCTGCCCGGATGATAGCGCCTGATACCGTGTCAAATCGGTTTGTGTGATGATCCCGGTGACATCGCCCGTGGTATCGACAATGGGCAGGTGTGAAACCTTGCGCTCTAGCATCAAATGCAGCGCATCAGACACAAGAGCCGTCGGACTAAGGGTGAGTGGATCAGGCGTTTGGATATCCGTGATCGCGGTTGAGCCGGGCAAGGCATGGGCCAGCGCCTTGAACGTCATGTCCTTGGTCGTCACGATTCCAGCAAGTGCGCCATCATCCATCACGATCAGAGAAGACACCTTGGCATCGCGCATCATCTTGGCCGCGAGCTGAACCGTTGTGTCCGAGCCACAGGCGACCGGCGTGCGGCTCATCAGGTCAGAAACAGGCATGGTCATAAGATCACGCTTTCTGGGGCCTGCGGGCGTGGTGCGGGCGTAAAACGCCTCTGCGTTGGGGTGGGTCGCGCAAAGCTGAGCAAATGCGCTGGCGTTCAGGCAATAGAGCGTCACAGCAGTCGTGGCGTGTGCCGATGTCACCGCGGTGCCGTCCTTGCGCAAGCCGCGTTCCGCGAATTGATTGCCCGCCCGTAGATGAGAGATGGTTGAGCCAAGCGTATCGGTGATCTCGACCTCACCCTCGGCAATCAGGTAAAGCCCGGCCAGTGTTTCACCGGTGGCATAAATCGTGGCGCCTGCTGCGTAGCGCATGTGCATCAGGTTGGCGGCGATCTCGCGCTTTGTGGCCTCGGGTAGGCCCACGAAAGGCGGCGTGGTGTTCATCAATTCAAGTTCGGTAAAAGAAATGTTCGGCATGATGCAGCCCTGCGGGAAATAAAACGGCGCGCCTCAAGTGTGGGGCGCGCCGCTGGTTTGGGGAAGGGGCCGCATCGTCGCGGGAGGTGCGAGCGATGGTCGTCGCGGCCCCTAGGCCGATTAGTGGTCGGCTGCCGCAGCGCCTGCACCCTTGGGGATACGAACGCTTTCCACCAGGTCCACGATCTCTTGTGGGGGGGCGGCAGTTACACGGGACACACCAATTGCGACTGCAAAGTTGATCATCGCACCCACGGCCCCGAAGGATGTGGATTTGATAGTCAGCAGCAGTGGGTCTGCATCTGTGAAGCTGTTCGTGTCAGGAATGAACAACCAACCCTTGTGCAGGAAGATGTAGACCAACGTTGTGACCAAACCTGCGAGCATGCCCGCAACAGCGCCACGGTTGTTGATCCGCTTGGAGAAGATCCCCATCATCAGCGCCGGGAAGATCGATGCAGCGGCCAGACCGAAGGCAAGTGCCACGGTTTGAGCAGCAAAGCCCGGAGGGTTGAGACCCAAGATCACCGCCACAACAATCGCAACAGCCATCGAGATCCGCGCTGCCATCAGTTCCGATTTCTCGGACATGTTTGGCGTTAGCTGACCTTTGAGCAGATCGTGCGACACGGCCGACGAGATCGCCAGCAGCAGACCCGCAGCCGTGGACAGAGCCGCAGCCAAGCCACCGGCAGCCACAAGGGCAATCACCCAACCTGGCAGACCTGCGATTTCAGGGTTTGCCAGCACGAGGATGTCACGGTTCACGTTTAGCTCGGAACCTGTCCAGCCACGCTCAGCCGCGGTGGCCGCAAAGCCATCGGAGCCTTCGTTGTACCACTGGATGAGGCCGTCACCGTTTTTGTCGTCATACTTGAGCAGGCCAGTTTTTTCCCATGTGGCCATCCAATCGGGACGCTCTTCATAAGCGATCGGGGCGGATGCTGTGCCATCGGGATAAACAGTCGTGATCAGGTTCAAGCGCGCCATTGAGCCAACAGCAGGAGCCGTCAGGTACAAAAGTGCGATGAATACAAGTGTCCAACCAGCGGACCAACGAGCGTCAGATACGGTAGGTACCGTAAAGAAGCGCATGATCACGTGGGGCAGACCGGCAGTACCGATCATCAGCGACAGAGTGAACAGAACCATGTTCAGCGTATCGGCGTGGTGGCCGGTGTAGCTGTTAAAGCCCAGTTCGGTCACAAGACCATCCAGTTTCTGCAGGAGCGGCTCACCGGAGGCAGTGTGCTCACCCAACATGCCCAGAGCGGGGATGGGGTTACCTGTCAGCTGCAGCGAGATAAAGATCGCGGGGATCGTATAGGCAGTGATCAGCACAACGTACTGAGCAACCTGTGTGTACGTCACACCCTTCATACCGCCAAACACGGCGTAGGCGAACACAACACAGGCACCGATCAGCAGACCGGTGGTTGCCGACACTTCGAGGAAGCGACCGAACGCAATACCCACACCCTGCATCTGGCCGATCACGTATGTGATGGAAGCCACAAGCAGACAGATCACAGCAACCATGCGTGCAGTCTTGGAGTAGAAACGGTCCCCGATGAACTCGGACACGGTGAACTTGCCGAATTTGCGCAAGTAAGGCGCAAGCAGCAGAGCCAAAAGCACATAGCCGCCAGTCCAACCCATGAGGAAGGTCGAGTTGTCGTAGCCGGTGAACGCGATCAGACCCGCCATTGAGATGAACGAGGCCGCAGACATCCAGTCCGCGCCTGTTGCCATACCGTTGGTAATGGGGTGAACGCCGCGACCTGCTGCGTAGAATTCAGATGTGGAACCGGCGCGGGCCCACACAGCGATGCCGATATACAGAGCAAAGGACGCCCCGATAAACAGCCAGTTAAGAACGAATTGGTCCATCTATCAGTCCTCCTCAACGCCGTGTTCGGCGTCCAGTTTGTTCATGCGCCAAGCATAGAAAAAGATCAGCGCCAAGAAGACGAGGATCGAGCCTTGCTGTGCGAACCAGAAGCCCAAGTCGCTGCCACCCACGGCGATGCCAGACAGCATCGGGCGCAGCAGAATGCCAAAGCCAAACGACACGACAGCCCAGATAACGAGACACCATGTCACGATCCGGATGTTTGCCGCCCAGTAGGCGTTTTTGTCGGATTGGTTATCAGCCATTTCCAACTCCCTTTTTGGTTAAAAGATGCTCGCGCGGCTTCCTCTCGCCACGCGCGCGGTTACTGTTTGCGCGGGGAATTTACGAATTCGCTCCTCGCGCGACTTTCCCGACGATGGTTGACAGGTGCGAGGCGATCGCGTCGATCTCGCCCATGGCGTCCACCGTTGTGAGAGTTCCTTTTGCGTCATAAAACGCGATAAGAGGGGCCGTAGAAGCGTGGTATGCCTCTAGCCTTGCGGCGACCGTCTCTGCATTGTCGTCGGCCCGGCGTTTGAAATCCGAGCTTCCGCAATTGTCACACGTTCCGGCCACCTTGGGGGCTTTGAACGTGTCGTGATAGCCTTCGCCGCAGCCGCCACAAGTGAACCGGCCAGACACCCGTTCGACCATGGCCGCATCATCCACCGCGAGCGAAATAACGCTGTCGACGGTGGCGTTATGCTCGGCCAAAAGCCCTTCGAGCGCCTCTGCCTGTGCTGTTGTGCGGGGAAAGCCATCTAGGATCACGCCGCGGGCGCAATCATCGTCTGCCATCCGGTCGCGCAGGATGTTGATGACGATCTCATCAGAGACCAATTCACCCGCTTCCATCACGGCCTTGGCCGCTTTGCCTGCGTCGGTTCCGGCGGCAACCGCGCCGCGCAAAAGATCCCCGGTTGAGAGTTGCACAAGGCCGAAGTCTTGTTCCAACATCCGCGCTTGGGTGCCCTTGCCTGCGCCCGGAGGCCCAAGCAAGATCAGGGTGACGGGGCGGGTCAATGTCTGTGTCATGCCGTCCATCTCACTTCACCGCGCGGTTTGCGATCAGGTCGTCAACGACGGACGGATCAGCCAGAGTGGATGTGTCGCCCAGACCGTCGACCTCATTCTCGGCGATCTTGCGCAGGATACGACGCATGATTTTGCCGGAGCGGGTTTTTGGCAGGCCAGGGGCCCACTGAATGACGTCGGGCTTGGCGATGGGGCCAATTTCCTTGCGGACCCATGCTTGCAGCTCTTTGACCAGTTCATCCGAAGGATCGGCATCGGACATCAGGGTGACGTAGCAATAGATGCCTTGGCCCTTCAGTTCGTGGGGGTACCCAACCACGGCAGCCTCGGCCACCTTTTCGTGGGCGACCAGTGCGCTTTCGACTTCTGCGGTGCCCATGCGGTGACCGGATACGTTTATCACGTCATCGACGCGGCCGGTGATCCAGTAGTCGCCGTCGGCGTCGCGGCGGCAGCCGTCCCCAGTGAAGTAGTAGCCTTTGTAGTCAGCAAAGTAGGCGGACACAAAGCGCTCTGCATCACCCCATAGGGTGCGCATGATGCCGGGCCATGCGTCTTTCATGCACAACACGCCTTCGGCTTCGGTTGTCGTGATTTCTTCGCCCGATTGTGGGTCCAAGATCACGGGCTGTACGCCAAAGAACGGCTTGGTGGCTGCGCCGGGCTTTAGCTTGGTCGCGCCGGGCAGGGCGGTGATCAAGTGGCCGCCGGTTTCGGTTTGCCAAAAGGTATCGACGATGGGGCATTTGCCTTTGCCGACGACCTCATTGTACCAGTTCCACGCTTCGGGGTTGATCGGCTCACCCACCGAGCCAAGCACCTTTAGGTCGCTCAGGTCGTACTTGGTGACGAAATCATTCGACTGGCCCATCAAAAGACGGATCGCTGTGGGGGCTGTGTAGAATTGGTTCACCTTGTGCTTTTCGCAGACGGCCCAGAAACGGCCTGCGTCGGGATAGGTGGGCACCCCTTCGAACATCACAGTTGTCGCGCCGTTCACCAGCGGGCCATAGACGATGTAGCTGTGGCCCGTGACCCAGCCCACGTCAGCGGTGCACCAAAACACGTCGTTTTCTTTATAATCAAAAGTGTATTGGTGGGTCATGCCAGCATACACGAGGTAGCCGCCCGAGGTGTGGACCACGCCCTTGGGTTTGCCTGTAGAGCCGGAGGTATACAGGATGAACAGCGGGTCTTCGGCGCCAACTTCTGCGGCGTGGCAGAAGGTCGAGGCGGATGATGCCAGCTCATCGTACCAGATGTCGCGGTTTTGCTGCCAAGCTACTTGTTGGCCGGTCCGCTTGACCACCAGGCATTTGACGTGATCGTCGCAATGCAAAAGCGCCTTGTCGACGTTGCCCTTCAGGTCTGTGACCCGGCCACCGCGTGGTGCGCCGTCGGAGGTGATGACAATCTTTGCGCCCGAGTCGTTGATCCGCGAGGCAAGCGCGTCAGGGGAGAAACCTGCGAATACAACGGAGTGGACCGCGCCAAGGCGAGCACAGGCAAGCATGGCGTAGGCGGCAGCCGGGATCATGGGAAGGTACAGAACCACCCGATCGCCTTGCT
>NZ_CEZFMW010000085.1:0-15931 GCF_982993085.1 Thalassobacter sp.
AATTTGCCCGAGGAACGAAATCTAGGGGGTGAACCCCGGCGTCAGTCGCGGTATACATGCCCAGAGCGGTGCGCCGGGGTCAAGTCCCCGCGAGCGGCACAACCCGCGGTACGCACCACGCGAGGTTTCGAAGGAGAGGCGGGCATGATCCGGGGGCTTTTGAGTGGGGTGGCATGGGGCGCACTCGTGGCTGGTATCGGCATGGCGGGTTTGTCACTGGCAACGCCCTTGATTAAGCCGTTTGCGACCGTGGCGGTTGATGACGGGTCTGCGACGTCTTTGCCCAGCGTGAGCCAAGCGCCTGAGCTGCCCTCTGCGAAGCCGGATGAGGCACCTCAGATCACCACGAACGCGCCAGAACCTGTTGAAACCACCGATGTTACACCTGCGCCCCAGCCGGTGGAGGTGGAGGTGGAGGTTGAGGTTGAAGAGGTGGCCCCCCCGGTACGCGACGTTGAAATCGCGGCCCCCGAACCTGCACAACCTGTTAAGACCGCAGAGCCGACGGTTCAGTTCAATCAACCCGCATTGCCGCAGGTCTCGGCCTTGCCGGGGACGGATGCGGCGGTGGTGGCGCCTAGCGTCGCGGTACCATCGGTGCCCGCGACCAATGACACCACCACTTTGGCAACCCCGCGGCTTGATACCCAAAGTGCGGCCTTGCCATCACCCGTGGCCAGCCTGCCGCAAGTCCGCGTTCCGAGCGAAAATGCCCGGCCCCAAGTATCGCAGACTGTCGATGCTGCCGCGCCGCCGCCCAGCTTTCAGCCAGCGCCTTTGGCGGATGATCCTATCATCGCACCTCAAGTGGATGTGGCCGCTGTCGATACAGCCCCTGCTACGCCGCAGCGCGCGCCTGCGATCGATGTCGCCCCGCCGACGCCTCAAACCTCGGTCGTGACGCCGCGCATCGCAGCCCCCGTCGAACCTGTGCAGGAGGCCCAGCCCGCGCCGCAGGTGGCCGTTGTTACCCCGCGGATTTTGGAACTTGGGCAAGAAGCACCTGGCACCGCCGTCGGTCGGATCGCACTGCAAGGCGGTTTGATGACCGATACCCAGCGAGCCGCGACAGAGGCCGCGCAAACCGCGCCGCCTGAGACCAGCGCAACCGCCGCGCAGCCACGCGCCATCGATACATATGCGATCCCGTTCACACGGTTCAGCCCGGACCTGCCGGTCATGTCGATCGTGTTGATCGACACGCCTGAATCGCGCTTGGAGCGGGTTACACTGCTGGGGTTCGCGCTGCCCGTGACTTTTGCGGTCGACGCGACCCAACCTGACGCTGCTGAGGCTGTGCGCAGCTATCGCGAAAACGGCTTTGAGGTTGTCCTTTTGGCCAATGGCTTGCCACAAGAGGGAACGGCCCAAGACCTTGAACGCGCGTTTGAGGGGGCCGTGAATGTGGTCGACGAAGCCGTTGCGGTACTGGACACGCCCAATGGTTTTCTGAGCAAGACGCGTGTCGCACTTGATGCCGTGCTAGGCCGATTGCAGGACAGCGGGCATGGGCTTTTGACGCTCCCCCAGGGGCTCAACACGGCCGAGGCTGCGGCGCGTCGGGCAGGGGTGCCGGGTCTGACCGCATACCGGATGTTGGACGCCGAGCGTGAGCAAAGCGGCGTGATCTCTCGCTACCTTGACCGCGCGACATTCACCGCAGGGCAAGAAGGCCATGTCGTTGTTGTGGGGCATTCTTATGCGGATACGGTCACAGCACTGTATGCATGGCAGCAATCGAACCGGGCGCAGTCGGTTCAGGTCGCGCCGGTGTCGTACCTGTTACGCGAATTCGGCCAGTAGAACCGGCCTTCGTTAAAGAGCCGGTTCGCTGCCCAACGCGGCCAATCGCGCGTGCAGGGCGGGCACTTCGGGCGCCCCACATTCCAACGCAAACACGTAGGCGTGGGTCAGATAGAATGCCTCGCCCTCGGCCACTGTATTAGCGGCCTCGGTATAGAGTGCGATCAGGGCGCGCGTGTCGCCCTGTGCATGTGCCTTTAACAGTTGCGCGTCTAGCGTTGATCGCGCAGTCATTCGGCGGCGTGGGGGGCGGCGCGGTGACGCTCAACCTGAGCGGCGATCCAGTCGTGGAACACATGGGTCGGACCGTCCATTGCGGGCGAAAATTTGCCCCCATCAAAGGCCGGACCGTGGCGGCCACGCTGCATCCCCTCAACCACAAAGACATCTTCTTTAAAGACCTCTTTCCACAGCGCCGTATTCTTGGTGCGCGCGGCATCGGGGGTTTGGGGGGTGGTGTAATACAGGTGAATTTGCTCAACCGTCTTGTCCAGCGCCTCTGGTGTGAGGACGATGGCAAAGGTGTGATCCCGGTGCACCCCGAGCAAGGTGTTGGGGAACAGCGCGATGTATTCTGCCGCCGTATCCCATTTGTCCGATAGGTCCGCAAAATCGTCAAAAGCAGCACCGTCGTCACCCGCCATCTGGCGATAGACCAGCGTGCCTTGGCCCGCGTAGTGGCCGGGGGCTTCGATGTTGTAGTGGTCTTCTAGGCGCGAATAGCTGTTCAACCCGGGGTGGACCCACGGCAGGTGATAGCTTTCGCAGTAGTTCTCAACCGCAAGCTTCCAATTGGTCGCCACACTAAGGTTGAACTGGCTGTCTGCGCCGCCGTGATAGATCGGTTTGTCGAATTCCGCCCAGCGGGCGATGACATCGGCGTTTGCGTCCTCAAATGCGGGGGCCGTTCCGTCGATGTTGACGAACACGACATCCATCCACACGTGGCTCCGGATTTCGATCAGGCCAAGGGTGGTGCGGTCAATTTCAGGATGGGTGTTCTGGCCTGGGCCGCCAACGTGCGGGGTCGAGACCAGCTTACCCGCGGTTGAATAACACCACGAGTGGTAGGGGCAGCGAATAGCCCCTTCAATCTTGCGCGGCTCATCCACGAGGATCATGCCACGGTGGCGACAGGTGTTTTGAAAAACACGCACAACGCCGGACGTGTCACGCAGCAACAATAGTGGCACACCAAGGAAGGTCAGGGGGAGCGCGTCACCGGGCTCTGGCACTTGGGCCGCGACACCGACCGAGGACCAGTTGGCGAACAAAACCGCATTCTTTTCTTCATCAAATACGCCTTGATCGATGTAGTGCGCATTGGGCAGGCCGTGGGCCTTGGCAAGGTCCTGACGGACAGCGGACAGATCAGTTAACGACATGGCAAGCCCTTCCTTTTGTGATCGCGAGATTCGCAAAAGAAAGGGCCGCAGGCTTGTTTCACTGCGACCCTTTTTCGTCGTTTTTCACCACGCTTTTATGCGGGGTTTAGGCGCTGCCACGGCTCATGGCTGCGACGCCTGTGCGTGCGATTTCTTGCAGGCCCAAGGGGCGCATCAATTCGCAAAACGCGTCGATTTTGTCAGAGGCGCCTGTCATTTCAAACACAAAGCTTTCGAGCGTGCTGTCGACTACATTGGCCCGGAAAATCTCTGCCAGACGCAGAGCTTCAATCCGCTTGTCACCGGCGCCTGAAACTTTGATCAATGCCAACTCACGCTCAACCGCGGGGCCCTCAACCGTGAGGTCATGAACATCGCGCACAGGCACGATACGACCAAGTTGTGCTTTGATCTGTTCGATCACTTGTGGTGTGCCGACTGTGACGACCGTGATGCGGCTCAGTGCGTTGTCGTGATCAACCTCGGCCACCGTTAGGCTTTCGATGTTGTAGCCACGTCCCGAAAACAGGCCGATTACACGGGCTAGAACGCCGGCCTCATTCTCGACCAATAGGGCAAGGGTGTGACGCTCTTGGACGTCGGAAAACGTCGGGCGAAGGTTGTAGGCCGAATGGCTCGTGGAGCCTTTTTTGATACGAAGTGCGGACATAGGAAATCTTTCTAGAATAACGTCGTGGGCTCGGGTTAGACATGACCTGCACGTCTGACCAAGGATGGAACGGGCCTAGACCAGCACCGACCCCTTCGCATCAATCACGCCTTGTGTATCTGCCTCACCCAGCAACATCTCGTTGTGGGCCTTGCCTGATGGGATCATCGGGAAGCAGTTTTCGTGTTTGGTCACGAGGCAATCAAAGATAACAGGGCCCTCGTGTTTGATCATCTCCATGATCGCATCATCCAGATCGTTGGGGTCCGAACAGATGATACCCTTGGCGCCAAACGCCTCCGCGAGTTTCACGAAATCGGGCAGGGCGTCGGACCAGCTGTGGGAGTACCGTTCACCGTGTAGTAGCTCCTGCCACTGGCGCACCATGCCGAGACGTTCGTTGTTCAGGATGAACTGTTTTACGGGCAGGCGGTACTGCACGGCCGTGCCCATTTCCTGCATGTTCATCAGCCATGATGCCTCACCGGCGACGTTCACGACCAGCGCACCGGGGTGCGCGACCTGAATGCCAACAGACGCCGGGAAGCCGTAGCCCATTGTGCCCAAGCCACCGGATGTCATCCACCGATTGGGATCTTCAAATCCAAGGTACTGCGCGGCCCACATCTGGTGTTGGCCCACCTCGGTCGAGATATAGCGATCCATGCCCTTGGTCAGCTCTTCAAGGCGCTGAACCGCATACTGAGGCTTGATCACCGCGCCTTCTTGTTTGAATTTCAGACACTCAACCTGTTTCCACTGTTCAATCTGCGCCCACCATTTTTGCAGACCTTCTTTGTTGGTCTTGCGGCCGCGGGATTTCCAGATGCGCAGGGCGTCTTCAAGAACGTGCGCCACGTCGCCCAAGATAGGAACATCCGCTTTGACGACCTTGTTGATGGAGGAAGGGTCGATATCGACGTGGATTTTCTTGGAGTCCGGCGAGAACGCATCCAGACGCCCAGTGATCCGGTCGTCAAAGCGCGCGCCGATATTGATCATCAGGTCGCAACCGTGCATCGCCATGTTGGCTTCATACAGGCCGTGCATCCCCAACATTCCGAGCCAAGCGTCACCGGACGCAGGATAACACCCAAGACCCATCAACGTAGAGGTGATCGGAAAGCCTGTTTCGGCCACAAACTCACGCAGCAATTGGCTGGCCGCAGGGCCAGAGTTGATGACGCCACCGCCGGTGTAGAACACGGGCCGCTCAGCAGTTTCCATCAAGGCAACCATCTGCTCAATCGCTTCTGGATCGCCCTTGAGGCGCGGCTGGTAGTGACCGATGTCGGCTTTGCCGGGCGCTTTGTATTTACCGGACGCGAATTGGACGTCCTTGGGGATGTCGACCAACACGGGGCCGGGACGGCCGTTGGTGCATACGTGGAACGCCTCATGCAATGTGTCTGCCAAGGCGTCGGTCTCTTTGACGAGCCAGTTGTGCTTGGTGCAGGGGCGAGTGATGCCCACGGTGTCGGCTTCTTGGAATGCGTCCGACCCGATCATGAAGGTTGGCACCTGACCGGACAGAACGACAATCGGGATCGAGTCCATCAACGCATCCGTCAAGCCGGTGACTGCGTTGGTCGCGCCGGGGCCAGAGGTCACAAGGGCGACACCGGGCTTGCCGGTTGAACGCGCATATCCTTCGGCGGCGTGCACGGCGGCTTGCTCGTGGCGCACGAGAATGTGGCGGATGTCGTTTTGCTGAAAGATTTCGTCATAAATCGGCAGCACGGCACCACCGGGGTAGCCAAAAATCACCTCAACGCCCTGATCTTTCAAGGCTTTAACCACCATCTGTGCGCCCGTCATGTTCGCCATAGTCTCATCTCTCTCTTGCTCTGCGCTGTCTCGCGGTTGGGGCAACAAAAAACCCCCGAAGGTAACTTCGGGGGCGCATGGGTACCGGAATGGTTGCTGATTGCTCAGCCCATGCGCCTGTTGCCTACAATTACGAGAAGCGTTGCCATTTCTCAGTGTCTCCAATTTCACGTGCTGAGACCGTAGACAAGGGCAAACCGCCGGTCAATACGCAATTTTTTGAATAAAATGTCTCTGGTGCCATAATAAACTTGTCGAAAGTTTCTCAAATATCGGTGGTTCGGGAAATTAACACGATTTTGGTGGCTGATTTGGGGGCTGAGCAGCGGCTAGGCAGTGGGTCTGATTGTTATCACGCAACGCCTCTTGCACCTTTGGGCAAAATACGGCCCGATGCAGCAAAACCAAAACGAGGGAGGCGTGCATGCCAGTTGCACCAAACGAATTGAAAGCCGCACTGCAGGGCGACGATTGTCAGGTAGGGCTGTGGCTCAACTTGGGAAGTGCGATCAGCGCGGAAGTCGCCGGTAACGCAGGCTATGATTGGTGCCTCATTGATGCTGAACACGGGCCTTATGACCTTGCGGCGATCCAAGCGCAGGTTATGGCGCTGGCCGGGACAGGCGCAGAGGCAGTGGTGCGGGTGCCGGCAGCCGAGGATTGGATGCTTAAACAGGTTCTCGATCTTGGGGTACGGTCGGTGATGGTCCCGATGGTCGAAAGTGCGGCGCAGGCCGAGGCGTTGGTGCGAGCCGTACGCTATCCGCCGCATGGTGTGCGTGGGTTTGGCGCGACGGTGGCGCGGGCATCCGGCTTTGGGGCGGTAGCGGATTATGCACAAACCGCCGACGCAGAGATGTGTCTGATTGTCCAAGTTGAAAGCCGCGCGGCCCTAAATGCACTGCCCGAGATTTGCGCCGTAGAGGGCGTCGACGTAGTGTTCATCGGCCCCACAGATTTGGCCGCGGACATGGGATACATCGCGGATTTGAACAACCAATCGGTGCTTGATGCCATTGACCGGGCTATCGCTACAATCGTTGAGGCCGGAAAAGTGCCGGGCATAATCTCACTTGACCGGGATGTGTGTGCAGCCTACCGGGACAAAGGCGTGCGGTTCCTTGGCGTTGGGTCTGATGCTTGTCTTTTGGCCTCGGCGGTGCGGGCCACGCGGCACCTGCCGTGAGGATTGAGATTTCTGCCCGGGGCATCTGGGCAGAGTTAGAGCCCGCAGTGGGCCACATGCCACGGCTGGTGATTGGTGGGGCCGATGTGCTGCATGCGGCGCCGTGGCGTGATGCGCTCGACGTGCAGGCCGACCCATCGATCCCGCCCGTGGATCGCCGTTTAGGCGGCAGTTTCTTGGCGGCGCCCTTTGGGATGGATGATGTCAGCGGTGGGCCGCCCCACGGTGCACCTGCAAACACCCGCTGGATTACCAAACGGCAAACCGCTCAGTCCTTGTACTGGCGACTGGCGAAATCCGTCAGTGGCACGCGGATTGATGGCCACATTTGGGTCCGTGATGATGAGCCTGCGATTTATCAACACCATATTATTTCAGGCGGTGCGGGCGAAATTACCCTCGCGCACCACCCGATGATCCATATGGCCGAAGGCGGCTTTGTCCGGTGTGCGCCCAAACGTGCGATCCTGACCGAGGCTTCGCCCCTAGAACCCGGAAAACAGTACTGGCAAAGCGGACAGCGGTTCACCGGTTGGACGATCGAGGGGCCAAGTGGCACTGTCGACCTACGGGACTATCCCCACGACATGGCCTGCGAAGACTTTCTGACGATGATTGAGGCGGCGCACAGTGGTTTGGGCTGGACCGCCGTTCATCGCACCGCAGAGGAGGACACGATCCTCTGCCTCAAACGCTGCGAAGAATTGCCGGTGACAATGCTGTGGGTGTCGAACGGCGGGCGCGATTACGCGCCGTGGAACGGAAGGCATCGTGGCGTGTTGGGTATAGAGGACGGATGCACTGCGGGTGGCGCTGGCTTTGGTGCGGCATTGCGCGAAAATCGGGTCACCGCTGAGGGTGTTCCATCAGCGCTACGCTTAGGCGGTCAGCGCGCCATTCGCCATGCGATCCTGCGGCTAAAGGGGGCGCGGCCAATCGCGCAAGTCGCCCTCGCGCGCGGGTTGCACATCACCTATGAAGACGGCGGCACGCGCGATGTGCCGTTCGACGTGGAGGCGTTTGCATGAGACGGATTTTGGTGGACGCAGATGCCTGCCCGGTAAAACCTGAGATTTATAAGGTCGCTTACCGCACAAACGTGCCGGTTGTACTGGTCTCGAACAGCTATCTGCGATTGCCTGCGCACGCGCTGCTGTCACAACTGGTGGTCAGCGATGGGTTTGATGCCGCCGACGATAAACTGGTGGAGATGTGCACCCCAACGGACGTCGTCATCACAAGTGATATTCTGCTGGCAGAGCGGGTCTTGGCCAAAGAGGCCGCAGCCCTTGATCCGAAAGGGTCGGAATTCACCTCAGCCTCAATCGGGTCGGCGGTCGCTACGCGGGCGATTATGGCGGATGTGCGTGCGGGGCTAGAGGGTTTGACAGCGGGTGGATCTAAGCCGTTCTCAGATCGGGACCGGTCGGCGTTTTTGAACGCGTTGGACCGTGTTTTGGTCCGTTCGTCTCGGTAGTGGTTGGGCCGCGACCTCCCGCAGGGAACCGCGACCCGGATATCTGATTAACGCTTGCCGTAGTATAGGCCGACGACATGCTCGGCCTCTGCAAAGAACAGCCAACGCGATGCGAAGGTGCCTGTGAAATACAGTGCGACGGCGATCAATGCGCCAAGATGCTTGACCTCACCCAACATCATAAAGCTGGGGATCAGCGCCGCGAACAACAGCGCGATGATCCGTAGTTTGAACGCATGTTTGCGCCCGACCACATACACCATTTCTTTGAGCAAATAGTTGTCGCCGGTGTGCGGAGACTCAAACTGGCGCACCGCACCCTTAAGCCCCGTGGCCGTGTTCATATTGCTGCCCGCGTTGCGGAACGCTTTGTCGCCACCATTCCAATGCCACAGCTGGATCAGCGCCGTCAGCAGGAACAAGAAGCCCGCATGTGCCACAGCGCCCGCCAAAAGCGCGCCACCCGTGAGAGCGTAGCTGAGGAACAGGGCCGGTGTCGCAAGGGGTTGGTGCCAGCGGGGCACGGCCTTGATCTGAGTGTAGATCATCGCGGTGGTGAAAACGGTAAACAGACACAGCGCACCAGCGACATAACCCAAAGGCGCCACGCGGATGTCAAAGAAGATGATCAGCCCGGCATAGAGCCCCATCAGGCTAAGAGCGGTGACGGCCGATATCCCCTCACGCGAGAGCCACGAAGTGCGCCACTGCGAGAAACTGTATTTTGCGTTTTTGGGGTTAGCGAGGTGGAGTGTGGCGGAAAGCAACCCGCCCACAGCCAACACAAAGCCCACGGCAAAGAACACAAATGCAGGCAAGCCTTGCGATGTGGCGCGCACACCAAAGCCCAAGAGCGTCAACAGCCCAAAGCCAGCGCCCGACAGGACAGAAAACAGGATAACAGAAGGAGCAGGATGCATCAGAGTTTCTCCAAAGCGCGATCAAGCCAGCCAAGGAAGCCCTTGGGCTGTTCGGCCACGGGTGCCAACAGCGGACCAAGCACGTCGATATCCGTATCGAGCGTGTCTTTGGGCCGGGGCGGCAGGTATTTGTTGGTGGGTTTGGTGCCTTGTTCGGGCATCAGATCGATTCCGCCACGTTCCGCCACCAGTTGACTGACATCGCTGTCGGGATCACCCAAATCACCAAAGTGGCGCGCGCCAGCGGGACAGGTCCGTACACAGGCGGGTTCACGATCTTCCTCGGGGAGGTTCTCGTTGTAAATCCGGTCAACGCAAAGCGTACACTTCTTCATGACACCTGCGGCTTGGTCTAGCTCACGCGCGCCGTAGGGGCAGGCCCATGCGCATAGGCCGCAACCCATGCAGGCGTCTTCATTGACCAAAACGATGCCGTCCTCGGCCCGTTTGTAGCTGGCCCCAGTCGGGCACACAGTGACACAAGGGGCGTCTTCGCAGTGCAGGCACGATTTGGGGAAGTGCACGGTTTGGGCCGTGCCCAGGTCAGGCACGACCTCATAGCTATGGACGCGGTTCAGGAACGTGCCTTCGGCTTGGCCGTAAGGGTCCATGTCCGACAAAGGCGCTCCATAGTTTTCGGTGTTCCAACCTTTGCATGACACGACGCACGCGTGGCAGCCCACACATGTGTCTAGGTCGATCACAAGGCCAAGCTTGGTCTGAGTTGTTTCGGGCAGGGCGGTCATGATGTGGCTCCTGTCGGTGAGAGTGTGTTCGGGACTTTGCCCATAGGTGCGCGTTTCTCAGCGTCCCAAGTGGCGATGTACCAGATGAAACTGCCAAGCATGAACGCGACAAAGGCCGCGATAAGAAGAAGCGTACGTTTGGGGGTCACGATCCGACCTTCCATGCCTGATTGGCGGGTGCTTTTGGCACCGGTGATTTCTGCGCCGGATAGTTGGGCTGACTTTCCGCCGGGGCGGCACATTTCTCGATCTTGACCTTAAGGTCGAACCACGCGGCCTGGCCGGTGATCGGGTCCGAGTTGGCCCACCGCATGCCGTCACCCTTGGGTGGGTGCAATTCGTGGATCAAGTGATTGAGCAAGAATCCTTTCTTCACCTCTGGCGCGTCTTCTGACAACGCCCAAGCGCCCTTGCGCTTGCCGATTGCGTTCCATGTCCAGATCGTGTTTTCGTTCAACGCGGCCATATGCGCGACGGGAACCGTAATCTCACCATGGGGGGAGGTAACCCGGGCCCAATCGCCCTCGGCAAAGCGCTGTGCTTCCCAGATTTTGGTCGGCACATAGAGGGGGTTGTGGCCATGAATTTGGCGCAGCCACGCGTTTTGTGAACCCCAGCTGTGATACATCGCCATCGGGCGTTGGGTCAGGGCATTGACCGTAAAGCCTTCGTGCTGGTCCGTGCTGGGGTACCATAGAGGTAGCGGGTCCATCCGGTCCTTGATGCGCTGGCGCAGATGCTCGGGGGGCTGACGTTCTCCGTGGCCTTCGGCGGCCAGTTGGAATTTGCGCATTGGCTCACACCAGAGCGTAAAGATATAGGGTTGGGGCTTGTCATAGAACGACATCTCAACCGCCCAATCCTGATAGGCCTTGTTCCAAGGCTTATAGAACTGCGCGTCCTCAGGCACGTGCGCTAGATAGAAACCACCGTTGTCGATGTAATCCTGCATCTGGTTTGGGTTGACCTCACCACGGCCGGTTTTGGTGCCATCTTCACCACGGAACCCGATCAGGGGCCCGACACCGGGGCGGCGTTGGTGGTTAACGATATAGTCGGCGTAATCCTCATACTTGGCGGTGCCGTCGTCGTTCACGAACCCTGGCAGGTTCATCTTGGCCCCCAGTTGGATCAGCGCGGTTTGAAAACCGCGCACATCGCGGTCCGGCTCAACCACGGGCCAACGGATGGCGTCAGCCGCGCCTTCAGCCTCACAGATCGGGCGGTCGAGGGTTGAGATACAATCGTGCCGTTCAAGATACGTGGTGTCAGGCAGGATCAAATCTGAAAACGCCACCATTTCCGACGAGTATGCATCGGAATAGATGATGTGCGGGATCACGTAATCGCCGTTTTCATCCTTGTCGGTCAGCATTTCCATGACGCCGCCGGTGTTCATGGATGAGTTCCAAGACATGTTGGCCATGTACATGAACAGCGTGTCGATTTTGTAGGGATCACCTGCGTGGGCGTTAGAAATCACCATGTGCATCAGCCCGTGGGCCGACATCGGGTTTTCCCATGTGAACGCTTTGTCGATACGCGCGGGGCTGCCATCGTCCTTGAGCGCCAGATCATCGGGCCCGTGCACAAACCCGAGGTGCGGGCCGTCAAGCGGCGCGCCGGGCGTGACCTTGCAATGCGGCTTGGGGTGCGCGGTGGCTGGCTTGGGGTAGGGTGGTTTGAACCGGAAGCCGCCGGGCACTTCGACCGTACCCAGGATGATTTGCAGCATATGCAGCGCGCGACAGGTCTGAAAACCATTGGCGTGCGCCGAAATCCCGCGCATCGCGTGAAAGCTGACGGGGCGACCTTGCATAGTTTTGTGTGTGCGACCGCGGAAATCGGTCCATTCGATGGGCAGCTCAAACGCCTCATCAAATGCCACCCGCGCAATTTCAGCAGCGATGGCACGGATACGGTTGGCCGAAATTCCGACGGTCTCGGACACCGTTTCGGGCGCGTATTCTTTGCTTAGGTACCGCTCGGTCATGTGATGGAACACAGTGCGGTGTGTGACACCATCCACTTCCCATGTGCCGGCCAAATCGGGGTGTACGTCGGGCGCATCGAAACAGCGTGGTTTTTGCTGATCACGGCACCAGACCAGCTGATGTCCATCATCATCGCGTAGAGCCAGCCCAAATTCAGGTGAGTTCTCATCAGCGTTGATCAGAACCGGGGCATCTGTCAGGTCGCGTAGATATTTCAGGTCAATTTTGCCCGCAGACATCAGGCAGTGCACAAGGCTCAGGATAAACAGGCCATCAGTGCCGGGGGTAATGCCCACCCAATCGTCCGCGACAGCGTTATAGCCAGAACGGATCGGGTTGACGCCGATCACACGTGCGCCGCGCTTTTTCAGCTTACCCAGACCCATTTTGATTGGGTTGCTGTCGTGGTCCTCGGCAACGCCGAACAGCATGAACAGTTTGGTACGGTCCCAGTCGGGCTGGCCAAATTCCCAGAATGCGCCGCCCATCGTGTAAATGCCGGCCGCCGCCATATTCACCGAACAAAAGCCACCGTGGGCGGCGTAGTTCGGTGTGCCAAAGCTTTGTGCCCACATGGAGGTAAAGCTTTGGGATTGGTCGCGGCCCGTAAAGAACGCCAGCTTGGATGGATCGTCGCGGCGGATTGGCTCAAGCCAAGAAGCGGCCAAATCATAGGCCTCGTCCCAGCTGATTTCCTCAAACTCGCCCGAACCACGGGGACCGACGCGCTTCAACGGCGCCCGCAAACGCGAGGGCGCGTTGTGTTGCATGATCCCAGCTGAACCCTTGGCGCACAGAACGCCCTTGTTCACAGGGTGATCCCGGTTGCCCTCAATGTAGGCGACTTTTCCGTCCTTCATGTGGACATTGATCCCGCAGCGACAGGCGCACATGTAACATGTGGTCTTGCGGATTTCGTCCGACACCTTGGGCGATGTCTCAAGTTTAGGTTGCTGGAATGTCATCTGGCGCCCTCCTTCAAAAGTCCGCGGCTCTCACGAGAGCAGATAGAACCCCACAAGGCCACGGCCCGCGGGTATTTGTTGTTGAGTGGGCAATGGCGCGTGCCACGCAATGCCCTGCATATGATGTGTATGACTGGTCACGTTGCGTCCGCTTGCACGGCGGTGACGGCGATCATGTCGAGGATGTCTTCGGCGCTACAGCCTCGGCTGAGATCATTGGCCGGTGCGGCGAGGCCCTGCAAAATTGGACCTATCGCGCTTGCGCCACCGATCCGCTGTGCGATTTTGTAGCCGATATTGCCCGCCTCGATGTTCGGAAAAACAAAGACGTTCGCATGCCCTGCAATCGCGCTGCCGGGTGCCTTGCTTGCGGCGACCTCTGGCACAAAGGCCGCATCGAATTGCAGCTCCCCATCGACCGACAGGCCAGCGGCTTTGGCGTGCTCTGTCGCCTCTGCCATCTTGGTAACATTGGGATGCTGTGCGGACCCCTTGGTCGAAAAGCTTAGCATCGCGACCTGTGGATCAACGCCCAACAATTGCTGGGCCGAACCGGCGGCCTGCACTGCAATCATCCCAAGCTCTTGGGCGGAGGGCTCAATCACCAATGCACAGTCGGAAAAGACAACGCCCTGTTCGGGGCGCGTTGGGTGGTGTTCGGGCATCACCATAACGAAAAAGCTAGACACCATGCCAGCGCCGGGGCCCTTGCCGATCATTTGAAGGGCCGCGCGCACAGTGTCAGAGGTTGTGTGGGTCGCACCACCGATGGTGCCATCCGCCAGCCCTGCACGCACCATCAATGCGGCGAAAACCAGCGGATCATTGATCGCGGTCTCAGCCTGCTCTTGGGTGGGGGATTTCTTGGCTCGCGCCTCTAGAAAGGCTGCGATCAGCGCGGGACGGTGCGGTGATGTAGCGGGGTCATGGACGGCCACCCCATCAGGGGCTGCGGTGCCAGCCGGTGCCACAATAGAAATACGGGCAAGCTTGGTCTTGGTGGCCTGTGCCGCGGCATCCAACACACGCGGGTCCGTGCCCTCCGACAAAACGATATGCTTCTGCAACTTTGCAGCACGGGTCCGCAAAGCAATGAGGGGCGCCGGAATATCCGCCGCCCCCATTTTAGTGTCCGAGAGAACGCTCACTCGGCAGCCATGTCAGCGGCGGTCACACCGGCCACGCGCACAGGCTTTTTCATCGCGTCACGGCGGAAGGGCTCACCCAGTTCTTGGTTGAGGATCACTTCGATAACCGTGGTGCGGTTGTTTTCCATCTGATCCTTGATCGCTTGGTTCAAGATGTCAGTCAGCTCATCCATGGACTTGGCTTGGACACCGATCAGACCACAGGCCTGCGCGATACCGGCATAAGACACTTTCATGTCCAACTCGGTGCCGACGAAGTTGTCATCGAACCACAGGGTAGAGTTCCGCTTTTCTGCGCCCCACTGGTAGTTGCGGAAAACAATCTGCGTCACAGCTGGCCATTCGTCCCGACCGATGGCTGTCAGTTCGTTCACCGCGATACCAAAGGCGCCGTCACCGGCAAAGCCGACGACCGGAACGTTTGGTTGGCCGATTTTCGCACCAACAATGGCGGGCAAACCGTAACCGCAGGGGCCGAACAGACCGGGCGCGAGGTATTTGCGACCCTCGTCAAAGTCAGGATAAGCGTTGCCGATGGCGCAGTTGTTGCCGATGTCGGACGAGATGATTGCCTCACGGGGCAGCGCGGCTTGGATCGCGCGCCATGCTTGACGGGGCGACATCCAATCGGGGCGAGCTTCACGAGCGCGCTCGTTCCAGCTGGTGCCGGGATCGTCCTGCTCGTGATCCAGCGAGGAAAGCTCTTGCTTCCATGCGGATTTGGTCTGAGCGATGTGTGCCTTGCGATCGGCGCGACCTGCGTCACCGGCATCCTCTGCGAGGTTGTTCAGGATACCGCTGGCAATCTTGGCCGCGTCACCCACGATGCCGACGGTGACCTTTTTGGTCAGGCCGATGCGGTCGGGGTTGATGTCGACTTGGATGATTTTTGCATCAGCGGGCCAGTACTCCATGCCGTAGCCGGGCAGGGTCGAGAACGGGTTAAGGCGCGTACCGAGGCACAGCACAACGTCCGCGTCTTTGATCAGCTGCATACCAGCTTTGGAGCCGTTGTAACCCAAAGGACCTGCGAACAAGGGGTGCGAGCCTGGGAAAGCGTCGTTGTGCTGGTAGCCGACACACACGGGTGCATCCAGTTTTTCAGCCAGCGCCATGGAGGCCGCGATGCCGCCCTTGGACAGGACAACGCCTGCGCCGTTCAGGATGACTGGGTTTTTGGCGTTGGACAAAAGATCCGCTGCGGCTTTGACCGAATTCTCACCACCGGGGGACGCTTCGAATTCGATAGGCTCGGGGATTTCGATGTCGACGACTTGGGTCCAGAAATCGCGCGGGATGTTGATCTGTGCCGGACCGGACAAACGCTTTGCCTTGGCGATGACGCGGGTCAGCACTTCTGCCACGCGGGATGGGTCACGGACTTCTTCTTGGTAGGCGACCATGTCTTCGAACAGTTTCATCTGCTCAACTTCTTGGAAGCCACCCTGACCGATTGTTTTGTTAGCGGCCTGTGGGGTCACCAGCAAAAGCGGGGTGTGGTTCCAATAGGCGGTTTTCACAGCCGTCACAAAGTTTGTGATGCCGGGACCGTTTTGCGCGATCATCATCGACATCTCGCCGGTGGCGCGGGTGTAACCGTCGGCCATCATGCCGGCGGAGCCTTCGTGGGCACAATCCCAGAAGGTGATCCCGGCTGTAGGGAAGATGTCGGAGATCGGCATCATAGCCGAACCGATAATCCCAAAGGCATGCTGGATGCCGTGGGCTTGTAGTGTTTTTACGAAGGCTTCTTCGGTGGTCATCTGCATGATGAGGGCTCTCCATGAACTGAGGAGGCCAGCACACCGGC
>NZ_CEZFMW010000086.1:0-9203 GCF_982993085.1 Thalassobacter sp.
AAAATCGCAACCAATCGGTCTAGGGCTGCCCAAGGATGATACGTGTTGTTTGGCGAGCTCTGATGACCGAGCCTGGAATAAGTCCTGGCTTGAGGGCTGCATCTCGGCCCAGTGCATCAGCGGTTTTTGACAGTTGGCGGATCAGGCGAATGGCTTCTGGTGATGATGCGGCGGTAAAGTGCCCAAGCCTGTCGCCCCCGGATGACAGGCCACTGACATCCAAAAACAACAGATCAAACGCGCCCAACTCGTCTGAATCTGCCAAAGAGCCAACCCGACTTATCTGTCCTGTCAGCCGCGCAGACACCGTCAACGCGCGATCATTCGGAGAAGCAATTACGATAAATGGGTTAGGCAATTTTCCAATCCGCGTGGCCTGCGCCTTGAAGACATCAAGATCGATATCTGGTGAAATCAGCACCACGCCGTCCAGCCGATCCAGCACATCACTTCGGCCCGAGATGGCCAAATCTCGCAGGACCTCCATCAACAGATCCGACCCGACGGAGTGCGCAACGACTGTGAATTCTTTGGTCTCTAAACCCGAAAGTGCAACGATGAGGTCCTGCAAACCTGCGCGCGAGGCCATGATGGATTCACGGTCAAAAGCATAGGCGAGCGCGTTGCCTGCGGACGGCCATGAGTAGTGTGCCGATACGCCGTTAAAATCAAAATCTTCGGCCATTTGCACGGTGCGCAGAACGCCGTCAGCAAAGGTGTTGTTGTAACCGTGAATATAAAGTTGAACGCGGTCTTCATCGCTTTGGGACAAGGCGCGCTTAACGCCAGAGATCAACGCGCTCCGCGTGCTAAAATGCGTCACATCCCGGACCAACATATCGGTTTCAGGGTCGGGCTTTCGAAAGGGAAAGGCAACCTCACCTTCTTGCCGATTGGGCGGCAGCGTGATGTCGAGTTGCATGTGGCGGGATTGGGGGCTGCGTGCCGATGTCAGAACGCGGGTGTCGGGGTCAATACCACGCTGCGTCGTCACAAACACTGAACGGGTCGGTAGATCTAGTTCGGACGGTGCGCTCATTAGGGCTGCACGCGGGGCGCAGCCCATCAGTAGTCCCAAAACGATGAGCGCGCGCCACATGTGTCAGCCGATCGTTTCAACCGTGAGCTTGCCATTGGTGTAAACGCAAATGTCGGCTGCAATGGCCATGGCTTTGCGCGCCAACGTCTCGGCGTCTAGGTCGGTTTCCATCAGGCCACGCGCTGCCGCGAGCGCAAAGTTCCCACCTGATCCGATGGCGGCGATGTCATGCTCCGGCTCAAGTACATCGCCAGCCCCGGTGATCACGAACAAGTCGGTGCCGTCAGTAACGATCAGCATTGCCTCTAGCTTTTGTAGGTACTTGTCGGTGCGCCAGTCCTTGGCCAGCTCAACGCTTGCGCGGGCCAGTTGACCCGGTGTGGCCTCTAGCTTGGCCTCTAACCGTTCAAGCAGGGTAAATGCGTCCGCCGTTGATCCGGCAAAGCCTGCAACAACTTCATGCCCACCGGGTGAAAGCCTGCGGACTTTGCGCGCAGTACCCTTGATGACCGTGGGCCCAAGTGACACTTGCCCGTCGCCTGCAACAACGACCTTGCCGCCCTTACGTACACCTATGATGGTCGTGCCGTGCCAACCGGGAAATTCGCTCATTTCTAGACCTCCGTTTGGCCCCTGTATGCCGGGGGTCGTTCAAAATTGCCAGCGGGCGCGACGGGGTACTTTGACCGCCAGCATCGGCTTGATGAGTTTCGTCCCAAAACGGTTCAGGTCAAGCGCTTCGTGCACGCCGGTGGTTTCGTGACCGTTGATCACTGTTTTCACCGCACTGCGCGAATAAAACGGAGCGTCGAGCATCATTTTGACCTCGCGCGGGGTGGTACCGGGATCTGCGCGGGTTTCACGGCGGACCAACCAGCGGGACCTTGCCATGCGGGTGCGCGGGGGGCCGGGGATTTCCTCAACTGATCCGTCATCGCCGAACCGTACCGCGACTGACAGTTCGCTACCATCACGGCGGTCCGCATCATAAAACGTGACGGAACCGCCCGGCACCGGATAGCGGCCCCATGTCCAATAACTGAAATCGTCCTCTAGGGCCGCGATGCCAAAGTTGCTGTCGAAATATCCATGCCCGTTCCAGCGCCAACCGGGGCGGTTCAGATCAACTTCAATGTCGCTTGATGGCGCAAAGGGGCGCCAAACATGGCGACCGTCATTGGTCAACGGCAGCTCAACCGAGGTGACCGTCTTGGGTCGGATCGTGACCCTACCTGCAAGCCGTTGTGCGTGGGGTGTGCTGATTTCATTCAGGTCGATAACCAGTTTTTCGCCGTCCCAATTAAGGGACGAAGGGCCGACCGTGATTGTATCATCCGAAAGTTTTAGCGCCGAACGCCCCCGGTCTGTCATGGTCCAGCGTCCACCCCGTCCGTAGGTCGCGACGTTGATGCAGCAATGATTGGCGGGGTCTTTGCGACCTGACCATCGATACCAAGGCGAAAAGACCGACCCTATGAAGGCGATGATCGAGATTGCGCGGCTGCCGTCTTCACTGATGCCGTCAATGTACCACCAGGCGTAGCCGTTTTTTGGGACGTTGATGTTGAAGCAAGGTCGGCCATGATCGCCTCGGCCGCGTGCTTGCCGGAGAGAGCCGCCATCGGAATTCCCGCCCCCGGGTGTGCCCCCCCGCCCGCGAGATAAAGCCCGGCCAAGGGTGTCCGCGCGGTCGGGCGCTGGAACGCCGCCATCATGCCATGTGGGGATCGCCCGTAAAGGGATCCGTCCGATGCCGGAAACAGATGATTGAACATCTCGGGCGTCGTGAGTGCGGTTGTTGACGGCTGCGGAGAGAACCTGAGCCCCATGCGCTCTAGCGTCTGAAAGGTCACGTTGTGACATTGATCCATCTCCTTCTGGCTCGGTTCGGTTTGGGTGCGGGCCGGACCGTTCATGATGATTTCAAACCGCTCTGGGCTGTTCGGTTGTGCCCCCGTTCCGCGATCTTGGGCGCATACATAAAGCGCGGCGTCGGTGGGCATTTGCCCGGCAGCTATTGCGGAAAACTCTTGTTTAGGGTCTTTTGCGAAGAACACATTGTGATGATCCAAGTCGAGACCATATGGCGTGGCTGCAAATGACCAGACAAAAGCCGACAGGCTTCTGGGTTCTTGGGTTGGGACAGCTTTTTGTGAGGATGCTCCCAAAAGCCCAATGTTTAATGCCTTTGGATCACCGTTGAACACGACCACATCCGCAGGGTAGCGGGTGTCTTTGGTATGTACTGCGACAACCTTGTCGCCTTGCGTTTCAATCCGGGTGACAGGGCTGTTCGTTCGAAGGGTGGCACCCGCTTGTGTGGCGACATTGGCCATGGCTTTCGCCAGCATGTGCATCCCACCCTCAACCCGCCACACACCCTGTGCTTCGGCGTGCCAGATTAGGCCTAGAATGGCGGGCGATTGATAGGGTGAGCCGCCGACATAGGTGGCGTAGCGTCCGAACAATTGCCGCAACCGCGCGTCAGAAAAGGACAGGGCGAGTTTTCGCGCCAGCGATAAACCGGGCGCCATCGCAGAGATCAAGCTGGGGTGCCGCATCACATGTCGTGTTAGCGCGTCTTGCGACGGCGCCGCGCTTTGCATCATGGGTCCCTCAAAGGCGTTGAACAGCTGCGCAGCGGTCTTGGAAAAGCGTCGAAATTCGCGTGCAGATTTGGCTCCGGCAAATGTGCCGACTGCGTCTTCGGATGCGCGTGGGTCCGCGAATAGATCTAGTGTGCTGCCGTCCTGCCAATGATGGCGAGCAAGTATTGTTTCGGGCACGAGGGTCACGTGATCGTCCAGCCGCGCACCAGCACTTTGGAATAATTCTTCAAACACAGGCCGCATGGTCATCACGGTTGGCCCTGCGTCGACCGGCCCTGCGTCGGAAGGGACCGTACGCATCTTGCCGCCGGGGGCGTCGTGCGCCTCAAGAATTGTGACATTCCCATGGGCGCACAGCCGCATGGCGGTGGCGAGGCCACCTACCCCGGCTCCGATGATCACAATCTGCCTTGTCATACACAAACAGTTGACTCGGACGGCTCATATGTCCAGTGTGATTTACATGTATGTGTCAGATAATTATGACACTAGCGGTACGGAGAACCGATATGCCTTTGAAAACTCGCATCGAAAACGCGATTGACGCGGCTCTTTTGCGGGCGCGGCGCGGTTCTGCTCCTACCCAGCTTTCCAGCGCATTGTTCTACGCGATGAAGCCCGGAGGGGCGCGTATCCGCCCAACGATTTCGCTTTCGGTGGCATTGGCGTGTGGTGATGATGCGCCCGATGTGTCCAATGCGGCGGCGACGTCGATTGAGCTTATTCACTGCGCCAGCCTCGTTCACGATGACATGCCTTGCTTTGATGACGCCGACATTCGGCGCGGCAAGCCAACGGTCCACAGGGAATATGGCGAAGCCTTGGCTTTGCTGACGGGTGATAGCCTTATCATTCAGGGGTTCGATACGTTGGCGCAGGTCGCGCGTCAGCACCCTGCCCGCGCTGGTGAACTGATGTCCGAACTCGCGAACTTTACCGGCATGCCGAACGGGATATGTGCGGGCCAAGGTTGGGAAAGCGAAGAGCATATTGATTTGTCCGCCTATCATCGTGCCAAAACTGGCGCGTTGTTTACTGCGGCGACCCGTATGGGTGCGATCGCCGCCGGACAAGAAGCTGAACCCTGGACTGAACTTGGCGCCCGCATTGGTGAGGCGTTTCAGGTGGCCGATGATCTACTGGATGCGCTGTATGATGCGGATACGATTGGCAAGCCCGCCGGTCAGGATGCGCTGCACAACCGCCCTAATGCCGTAAGCGAATATGGCGTTGGCGGTGCGGTAAAGCGCCTTGAGGATATCCTTGGCGGGGCGATTTCGTCTATTCCATCGTGTCCGGGCGAAGCCATGCTCGCAGAGATGGTGCGCAAAACGGCTGAGCGTCTGACGCCGGTGATGCCGGCATCCACCGCAGCAGAATGACACTCGCCGATCCGCAGATGCCCGTGGCCCGCAAGGGGCCGTGGTTGCCGCGTTTGATCGCGTCGCGGCGTTTCCAAAGTTGGGCTGCGCGCTTTCCGCTGACCCGCCGCATTGCGCGCAAGGACGGCGAAAAACTGTTCGATCTGGTCTCGGGCTTTGTTTATTCTCAAGTTTTGTTAGCCGTGGTTGAGTTGCGCTTGCTTCCGACGCTGATGGCTGGGCCTATGTCGGCCACCGATCTAGCCAAGGGCACCGACTTAACTGCGGACCGGATGGAAATACTGTGCGACGCTGCAGTAGCTTTGGGTCTGTTGACGAAAAGGCGCGCGCTTTATCGGCCGGGTCGCTTGGGCGCGGCGATGCAGGGTGTTCCCGGGCTAGAGGCTATGATCCGCCATCACGGCGCATTTTACCGCGATCTTGAGGATCCGGTGGCTTTGCTTGCGCAGCAAAAGGATACAGAGCTTGCTCAGTTCTGGCCCTATGTGTTTGGCGCGGCGCAGGCCGAAGATCCCGATACTGCACGGACATATTCTGACCTAATGGCGCAAAGCCAAGTCCTTGTGGCTGAGGATACATTGGCGCGTGTTGATCTGCGCGATGCAAAGACTGTTTTGGACATTGGTGGCGGAACGGGTGCATTTCTGCGTGCTGTTGGCGCGCGTCATAAAAAGCCCGCACTTCATCTATTTGATCTGGCCGCTGTGGTGCCCGATGCGACGGCGCAATTTGCCCAAGCCGGACTGTCTGAGCGGGTTACAATTACGCCGGGCAGCTTTCGCGATAATCCTCTCCCGCAGGGTGCAGATGTCATTTCTTTGGTCCGTGTTCTCTATGATCATGCGGATGAAACCGTGGCTGCCCTACTGTCTAAAATATATGACACTCTGCCCAAAGAGGGGCGCTTGATCGTGTCCGAACCTATGGCCGGTGGCGACATTCCTACGCGCAGTGGTGATGGATATTTCGCGTTCTACACACTGGCGATGCAGACTGGGCGTGCCAGAAGTCCGCATAAAATCAAACAGATGCTGTCTGACGCCGGTTTCAAGACGATCACGGATCAAGGCAGCTCGCGTGCGTTTGTGACCCACGTGATCGAAGCACGTAAGCATACTTCGAGCTAATGCAATACTGAGTGTCAGTTTTAATTGACATTAGTAACTGTCAGTTTATTCTTACATCACGACAAATCGACACACCTTGAGTCTCCGAAGGAGAGTCGAGGCGAGTGAAGGAACTCACAGACGTGGACGCGACCGCAGTAATTTTGACCGGCCCGAGGGAGATAGACGTGCAAACCGTTGCGCTGTCCGATCCTGGTGTTGCCGATATTGTGGTCGAAATTGCGCACTCTGGCATCTCCACGGGCACCGAAAAACTGTTTTGGTCTGGCAACATGCCGCCCTTTCCCGGAATGGGCTATCCCCTGATCCCTGGGTATGAGGCCTCGGGCGAGGTGGTTGATGCGGGGCCTGACGCGGGTTTCACGGTCGGTGATCACGTGTTTGTCCCGGGTGCGAATTGCTACGGCGATGTGAAGGGCCTGTTTGGTGGCGCCTCCAATCGCCTTGTGTCCGACAGCGCGCGTGCGGTGAAAATTGATCGTCAGCTGGGCGCCGAAGGGTCCCTTTTGGCGCTGGCCGCGACGGCGCGTCATGCCATCTGCGCGCCCATCGCAGAACTGCCAGACCTGATTGTGGGTCACGGTGTGTTTGGCCGCCTTTTGGCCCGTATCTGTATCGCTTCCGGCAAAACACCCACCGTGTGGGAGGTTAACGCCGACCGTATGGCCGGTGCTGAAGGGTATGAAGTCATCCACCCAGATGCGGACCCGCGCCACGACTACCACGTCGTGATCGACGCCTCGGGCAACGGTGACCTTTTGAATACCTTCGTATCGCGCATCGCCAAAGGTGGTGAGGTCGTGTTGGCCGGGTTTTATCCCGCGCCGCTGACCTTTGCCTTCCCGCCTGCGTTCATGAAAGAAGCCCGCCTGCGCATCGCCGCAGAATGGACCCCAGACGACCTGATCGCCACTCGCGATCTTATTGAAACCGGCGCGCTTAGCCTTGCCGGACTTATTACCCACCAATCTTCACCAGCAGGGGCCGCGAGTGCGTATCAGACCGCGTTCAATGACCCAACCTGCCTGAAGATGATCCTTAATTGGGAGCACTAGAATGACCCTTGATGTACCGAACCTGAAGGAATTCAACGACCGCCTGCGTGACGAAGCGGCCGAAGAACCCACACTGGAAGTGCCCCAGGGCGAGCCCACAAAAAAAACCCAGATCATTGCGATCTATGGCAAGGGTGGCATCGGCAAGTCATTTACGTTGGCCAACCTCAGCCACATGATGGCTGAACAGGGCAAACGGGTTCTGTTGATTGGGTGTGATCCTAAATCAGATACCACATCACTGTTGTTCGGCGGCAAAGCCTGCCCCACAATCATCGAGACCTCGACCAAGAAGAAGCTCGCGGGCGAAGAAGTCAAAATCGGTGACGTGTGCTTCAAGCGCGGCGGTGTTTTTGCCATGGAACTGGGCGGCCCCGAAGTGGGTCGTGGCTGTGGTGGCCGCGGGATTATCCACGGTTTTGAATTGCTCGAAAAGCTGGGGTTCCATGATTGGGACTTTGACTATGTTCTCCTCGATTTCCTTGGGGATGTGGTATGCGGCGGCTTTGGCCTGCCCATCGCCCGGGATATGGCGCAAAAGGTTATCCTTGTTGCATCAAACGATCTGCAATCCCTGTATGTGGCCAACAATGTCTGCTCGGCGGTGGAATACTTCCGCAAGCTGGGTGGCAACGTCGGCGTTGCGGGCCTTGTAATCAACAAAGATGACGGTTCGGGCGAGGCACAGGCCTTTGCTGAGGCTGTGGATATTCCGATCCTTGCTTCGATCCCGCAAAATGATGACCTGCGCAAGAAATCTGCAAACTACCAAATCGTCGGCACCGCCGAGAGCGAATGGGGCTCCCTGTTCGCGGCTCTTGGCGACAACGTTGCGCTGGCCCCTCCTCAGCGGCCTACAGCCCTAAGCCAAGATGGCCTGTTGGAACTGTTCGACGGCTCCGAAACCGGCGCAGGCGTCAAGCTTGAGCCAGCCACAGACACCGACATGCGCGGCAAGAATGCTAAGCCCATCGAAAGCTTGGAGGTCATTTACGACAATGTTTGATCTTCAGGAACTGTCTCAATGGGATGAGGCCGAACGCGCCGCAACACCCATCGCGGAAACGGTCGCAGAGGACCGCTCTATCCGCACACTTCAACGCATGATCGCGCGTGATGATCAGGTGCAATGTCCCTTCGGCTTCACAAAAGAGGTGCACGATGGACAAGCATGACACGCGCGGCTCTGAGGTCAGCTATGATGACACGGCCGAAGTAGAGGTCACACTCGGCCAAGACCGGGATGAGGCACCTGTGGGTGCTGCACCCGTTGATGGTATGGGATGTCACGCGGGCGCCGGTGAAATGGAAGCGGCTGCCCGTATGGCGGGCAAATCCGACATTCTGGATCAATACGCAAAAGACTATCCCCAAGGCCCCCACGATAAACCCCAATCCATGTGCCCCGCGTTCGGTTCGCTGCGCGTGGGTCTGCGGATGCGCCGCACGGCCACGGTTTTGTCCGGGTCGGCCTGTTGCGTCTATGGACTGACATTTGTCAGCCACTTTTACGGGGCGCGCCGTTCGGTCGGATATGTGCCCTTCAATTCCGAGACCCTCGTGACGGGTAAACTGTTCGAGGATATCCGGGATGCAGTACACGAAATGGCTGATCCTGAACGGTATGACGCTGTGGTCGTGACCAACCTGTGCGTGCCCACCGCGTCTGGTGTGCCGCTGCGGTTGCTTCCCGATGAAATCAATGGAGTGCGGATCGTCGGCATCGACGTCCCCGGCTTTGGTATTCCGACGCACGCGGAGGCCAAGGATGTTTTGGCCGGCGCGATGCTCAACTACGCCCGCAAGGAAGTGGAGGCCGGACCGGTCGCTTCCCCCGCAGCGGGCAAAGCGGATCGTCCGACAGTGACCCTGTTGGGCGAAATGTTCCCTGCAGATCCGATAGGAATTGGAGGGATGCTCGCGCCACTCGGTCTGGCGGCAGGTCCGGTCGTTCCCTGCCGTGAGTGGCGTGAGCTCTATTCAGCCTTGGA
>NZ_CEZFMW010000086.1:9303-13646 GCF_982993085.1 Thalassobacter sp.
CGGCAGGTCCGGTCGTTCCCTGCCGTGAGTGGCGTGAGCTCTATTCAGCCTTGGACTGCGGCGCTGTCGCTGCGATCCATCCGTTCTACACCGCCGCGATACGCGAGTTTCAGGCGGCGGGACGGAAAATCGTGGGTTCAGCCCCGGTTGGGCATGACGGGACGGCAGCATGGCTGTCGGCCATTGGCGATGCGTTCAATGTAAAGCCCGACATGATCGCGGCAGCACAGAACGCGTTCCTTCCCGCGATTAAGAGTGCACTGGCTGCAACGCCTGTGAACGGCACAATTACGCTTTCCGGTTACGAAGGCTCTGAGCTGTTGGTCGCCCGTCTTTTGATCGAAAGCGGTGCAAACGTGCCCTACGTTGGGACAGCCTGCCCCAAAACGGAATGGTCAAATTCGGACGTTGATTGGCTGGAAGCCAAGGGCGTTAAGGTCAAATTCCGTGCCTCGCTTGAGGATGATTGCGCCGCGATGGAAGCGATCAAGCCTGATCTGGCAATCGGTACTACACCCGTTGTTCAAAAGGCCAAAGAGCTCGCAATACCTGGTCTTTATTTTACCAACCTAATCTCGGCCCGGCCTTTGATGGGTCCGATGGGTGCAGGTAGCCTGCAACAGGTGGTGAATGCTGCGATGGAAAACAAACATCGCTTTGACCACATGAAAGAGTTCTTTGAGGGTGTCGGACACGGTGATACCGCCGGTGTCTGGGAAGGCGCGCCAAATCTGCGCCCGGATTTCCGCGCAACCCAGCAGAAAAAACTCGACAAAGCGGCCCGCGCTGCAAAAGCGCAGGAGATGATCTGATGCTTATTCAAGATCATGACCGCGCGGGCGGATACTGGGGGGCTGTTTACGCGTTTTGCGCGGTAAAGGGCCTGCAAGTGGTGATTGACGGCCCCGTTGGCTGTGAAAACCTGCCTGTAACATCCGTTTTGCACTATACAGACGGCCTGCCGCCCCATGAATTGCCGATCGTAACGACCGGTTTGGGTGAAGAAGAGTTGGGTCGCGACGGCACCGAGGGCGCGATGAAACGCGCATGGGGTACGTTGGACCCTGCCCTGCCCGCCGTTGTTGTGACGGGCTCTATCGCTGAGATGATCGGCGGCGGCGTGACGCCCATGGGCACCAACATCCAACGGTTCCTGCCACGCACCATCGACGAAGATCAGTGGGAATGCGCCGACCGTGCGATGACTTGGATCTTTACTGAGTTCGGAATGACCAAAGGCCGCATGCCCCCTGAGAAAAAGCGCGAAGAAGGCGCTGCACCTCGGGTGAATATCCTTGGACCGATGTATGGCACCTTCAACATGCCATCTGACCTTGCTGAAATTCGGCGTCTGGTCGAAGGCATCGGTGCAGAGGTCAATATGGTCATGCCGCTTGGCACGCACCTCGCAGAAATGCGCAATTTGGTGAACGCTGACGTCAACATTTGCATGTACCGCGAATTTGGTCGGGGCCTTTGCGAGGTTCTGGGCAAGCCCTACCTGCAAGCCCCCATAGGGATCGAAAGCACGACGGCGTTCTTGCGTACTTTGGGCGCGCAGCTGGGCCTTGATCCTGAACCGTTCATTGAGCGTGAAAAGCATTCCACCATTAAACCCGTTTGGGATTTGTGGCGCTCAGTGACGCAGGATTTCTTTGCGACGGCCAGCTTTGGCATCGTAGCGAACGAAACCTATGCGCGCGGTATCAAGAAATTTCTCGATGTTGACCTTGGCCTGCCCTGCGCCTTTGCAGTGGCACGGACCGCAGGCAAAAAGACCGACAACGACGAAGTGCGCGCGATGATGCACTCAAAGCGCCCACTGATCGTTATGGGGTCGATCAACGAGAAAATGTATATGGCCGAGATGGCTGCGGGACATGGGCCAAAGCCCGCGTTTATTCCCGCCAGTTTCCCCGGCGCCGCCATTCGTCGTGCGACTGGTACGCCCTTTATGGGCTACGCGGGCGCGACGTATATGCTGCAAGAGGTCTGCAATGGCCTGTTTGACGCCCTGTTCCATATCCTGCCCTTGGGCAGCGAGATGGACAGCGCCGCAGCCACCCCCACGACCCTGCGCCAAGATTTCCCTTGGGATACCGACGCGCAGAAACTGTTGGATCGTATCGTAGAAACCCACCCCGTTTTGACCCGGATTTCCGCGGCCAAAACACTGCGCGATGCTGCAGAGAAATCCGCGCTGGAATCTGGCGCGGAGCGGGTTGTGCGCGAAACGGTCGAGGCGCTTGCGCCGAAAGAAATCTTTATCAAGGATGAGGAGAACAGCCATGTCTGATCAAACTTCGAATGCCCCGCATTTGGCGCGCCACTCCAAGGCACCCACAGCGGAATATTGGTTTTATTTCGGGGTTATCCTGATGGCTGCTCTGCCGATTGCTGCCATTGGCACCGCGATCGCCCTGCTGACCTGTAACCGCGAGGCGGTGCGGGAAGGTGTCCTGCGCAAAGCGTGGGCACAGGCGCAGACAGCCACATCCCTCATATTCTCGGCCTAAACCCCGAGTACGTATTTCACCCCTCTGACAGGGGAGAAAGGCCGACAACGCAATGAGGTGTTGTCGGAGCCCGGCCGCAGGGTTTGCGGTGTCAGCTAACCACTGGAGATCTCCATGGCTGATAAATCTGATCTGTCCTTCACAGGTCTCACTGATGAGCAGGCTCAGGAGCTGCACTCGGTCTATATGAGCGGGCTCATCCTGTTCACGATCGTAGCGTGCGTCGCGCACTTCCTGACGTACATCAAGTTCCCTTGGTTCGCAGGTTAAGGATATGGACGTGTCGAAATTTTACAAAATCTGGCTCGTTTTTGACCCCCGTCGCGTTTTCGTGGCCCAGGGCGTCTTCCTTTTCCTCCTGGCTGCGATGATCCACTTGGTTCTTCTCAGCTCAGGCCTGAACTGGTTTGAAACTGCAGCTGGCATGTAAGCCGCTGCCCACGACATCGGTTGCGGGCGGCTTTGGTCGCCCGCACCTATCTATCCAATTTCAAATACGACGGCCCGATGACGATATCGATCAGATGATCGCCTAACGCCGGCATAAAAACGCGGAGAAAGAGTATGGCACTGCTCAGCTTCGAGAGAAAATACCGCGTCCGCGGAGGGACGCTGATCGGTGGCGATCTGTTCGACTTCTGGGTCGGTCCATTCTACGTGGGCTTCTTTGGGGTAACGACGATCTTTTTCGCCGCTCTCGGGACAATTCTAATATTCTGGGGGGCTGCCATGCAGGGCACGTTTAACCCTTGGATCATCAATATCGCCCCCCCCGACTTAAAGTACGGGTTGGGTATGGCACCGCTCATGGAGGGCGGGCTTTGGCAAATTATCACATTCTGTGCGGTCGGCGCCTTCGTCAGTTGGGCCCTGCGCGAGGTAGAGATTTGCCGTAAACTAGGCATGGGATATCACGTTCCCGTGGCGTTCAGCTTTGCAATCTTCGCATATGTAACGCTGGTCGTTTTCCGTCCATTGCTGATGGGCGCATGGGGCCATGGTTTTCCGTACGGGATCTTTAGCCACCTCGATTGGGTGTCTAACGTGGGCTATTCCTACCTTCACTTCCACTACAACCCTGCACACATGTTGGCGGTGACGTTCTTCTTCACCACGACGTTGGCGTTGGCGTTGCACGGCGCGCTGATCTTGTCGGCAGCCAACCCTGAAAAGGGCGAGGAAGCGAAAACACCCGATCACGAAGACACGTTCTTTCGGGATTTCATCGGGTATTCCGTTGGGACCTTGGGCATCCACCGTGTTGGCCTTTTGTTGGCGCTGAATGCAGGCTTTTGGTCGGCGATCTGTATCATCATTTCCGGCCCCGTCTGGACCAAAGGCTGGCCCGAGTGGTGGAATTGGTGGCTTGATCTGCCGATTTGGCCCTCTGTCCGCGCAGCAGCTGCAGCAGGAGGGATGTAATCATGACCATGTGGCCTGAATATCAAAACATCTTCACCCAGGTGCAGGTACAAGCCGAGCCCGAAATGGGCATGGATGACAGCGGCGAGATGTCGGCAGAGCGGACAAAATCCGCAACGTTCAGCACCCTTGTCGGTATCCTTGGTAACGCCCAGCTGGGCCCGATCTATCTTGGGTTCTACGGGATTATCTCGCTTGCGACGGGTTTGTTGTGGTTCAACATTGTTGGCTTCAACATGCTGTCACAGGTGGGGTGGTCGATCCCCGAGTTTATCCGTCAGTTGTTCTGGCTGGCTCTTGAGCCACCTTCGCCAGAATACGGTCTACGGATGCCACCGCTGAATGACGGCGGTTGGTACATCATCTCCAGCTTCTTCTTGCTGGTGTCGGTGTCGTGCTGGTGGT
>NZ_CEZFMW010000086.1:13746-15902 GCF_982993085.1 Thalassobacter sp.
GGTTGGTACATCATCTCCAGCTTCTTCTTGCTGGTGTCGGTGTCGTGCTGGTGGTTGCGGACCTATTCGCTGGCCGAACAGCACAAGATGGGCAAACACGTCGCTTGGGCTTTTGCCGCTGCGATTTGGCTGTTCCTTGTGCTGGGCCTGTTCCGTCCCATTTTGATGGGGTCGTGGTCGGAAGCCGTGCCTTATGGCATCTTCCCGCACCTTGACTGGACCACGGCGTTCTCGATCCGCTACGGCAACCTGTACTACAACCCCTTCCACTGCCTCAGCATCGTGTTCCTCTATGGCTCGGTTCTGTTGTTCGCCATGCACGGCGCGACCATTCTGGCCGTGACCCGCTACGGCGGCGACCGTGAGCTAGAGCAGATCTATGACCGCGGCACCGCCTCGGAACGGGCTGCTTTGTTCTGGCGCTGGACCATGGGTTTTAACGCTACGATGGAAGGTATTCACCGCTGGGCTTGGTGGTTTGCTGTTCTCACCCCAATCACGGGTGGTATCGGTATCCTGCTGACAGGCACGGTCGTGGACAACTGGTTCATCTGGGCACAGGAGCACTACTTCGCCCCTGAATATCTCGAACCCTATGGCTACGAGTCATACGTTGAGGGAGGACAATAAGATGTTTCCCAAGTGGTTTACTGAATGGAACTCTAAAAACCCCACCAACATCTATGGCCCTGCCATTGTTGTTGGGGCCGCAGGGTCCGCTGTTTTCGCAGCAGCCCTTCTGGTGAGCTTCGGCCAACCCTTCGCGACGGACTCGATGCAAACGGGTCCCCGCGGAACCGGGATGCACGTGGCGAAGTACGTAACCGACATCAACACACCCGATCCCACGATCGAGGATTATTACACGGATGAGCCCTATATCCCCGAAGAGGGTGAAGAGCTGGCCGGTGATATCTATGAGAACGTGCAGGTTCTGGGTGATTTGACGGATGCCAACTTCAACCGCCTCATGAACGCGATGACCCAGTGGGTCGCGCCGGATGAGGGTTGTGCCTATTGTCACTCCGGTGCGGATGAGGGGAATTATGCGGATGACGACCTGTATACCAAGGTTGTTGCTCGGAACATGATTCAGATGACGCAAAGCATCAACGAGAACTGGGTTGGACACGTCCAAGCGAACCAAGAGGTCGGTGTGAACTGTTACACCTGCCACCGTGGTGAGGCTGTGCCCTCCGAGGTTTGGTTCCGGATCGATCCTGTGAACGAAAATGCCCAAGGCTGGAGCGCGAACCAAAACCGCGCAACAACCCTGTCGCAGTTCACGTCGCTTCCGTCTGATGCGTTGTACCAATATCTCATCGAGTATGAGACGATTGGCGTGCATGACCTCGAAAGCCGTGTGGCTGGTTCCATCGCAGAAGGCGAAGTTGCCTCGATCCAACAGACCGAGCGCACCTATTCCTTCATGAATTATTTCTCCAACTCGTTGGGCGTGAACTGTGTGTTCTGCCACAACAGCCGTGCCTTCTATGACCCCGGTCAGGTGACGCCCCAATGGGCTACTGCCTCTCTCGGGATTTCGATGGCACAGGAGATTAATGCGGATTGGATCCTGCCGATCAAAGACGTCCTGCCAGATCACCGGCTTGGACCTCTTTATGCTGATGCGCCAAAAGCCGCGTGTAAGACTTGTCACAAGGGGTACCAGAAACCCATGGGCGGTCTGAACGTTATCGCGGATTGGCCTGAACTCGCCACCACCGGCACACCGGTCTACGAGTAAACTATCCCTCTGGCGCCCCCTGCATCTTGGAGGCGCCGGTTCCCAAAGTCCTATGGCGTCCCTTTGACTATAGGCACGACTGACGCGTCGCGAGGGGCACACCCGAGCGGCGCGTTTTTTTACTTTCGATACTGGGAGGAACGACCATGTCCAACCCGCGCCCCAACACCCCCTTGTTGGACAAAGTCCATTCACCCGCCGATTTGCGCCGGATGTCTGATGGCGATCTTGCACGCCTGTCAGATGAGCTGCGCGCCGAGACGATTTGGACGGTGTCCGAAACCGGAGGCCATCTTGGGTCATCCCTTGGGGTGGTCGAACTGACGACCGCCATTCACGCTGTGTTTCAGACCCCCCATGACAAGCTGGTCTGGGATGTGGGTCACCAGTGTTATCCGCACAAAATTCT
>NZ_CEZFMW010000087.1:0-14873 GCF_982993085.1 Thalassobacter sp.
TCAAATGCTCGGGATCATATTTGCGCAGAGTGTCATAGAGGATGTCGCTGGAAAAAGTCGCCTGCCGACCGGATTTTCGTTTGCCGGGCATATTTCGCTCGATCAGGCCCGAGATAATCGCAGCTCCGCGAAAGGTCCGTTTCATGACCTGATTGCCTGCTAGCCATGTCTCAAGCGCATCTCTTAGTCCGGCACGATCAAATAGCGCGCTGGGGTCCTGCACAGGGTCAAGCGCCCATATCAACGTGGCGTAATCAGTGGCCACAAATCCCATGGGGCCTAGACCGGCGGCTTCCATGCGTTGGGTCAACAACAACCCAAGCGTTTGCTGCGCATTCCGCCCGGCAAAGCCATATGCGACGGTATGGGCGCGCCCATCCATGGGAAAACTCTCAACCAACAGTCGTCCCGGTTGCGGTAGCTTGGACACCCTCTTTTGAACGTTAAGCCAGTCGGCGGTGTGTGCGGGAAGGTCGGCCCAATCCCCCTGTTGAAAAATGCGCAAAATCCGCTCCGACAGCTGGGTCGAAGTAGCGAATTTGGTTCCATAGAAGGTCGCGACCTTTGGGGTCTTGGACTTGCTGCGGGTCACCTCAATGACCAATTCGCGTAGTCCTTCATAGCGCACGATCTGACCTGCCATCAAAAAGGTATCGCCGGGGGTGAGAGTGGCTGCGAACTCCTCCTCAACCTCGCCCAAGGGGGCGCCACCCCGCCCGCGCCATCGCACTTTGAGCGTTTCAGCGGATAGGATCGTGCCGAGGTTCATACGTATTTGCCGCGTGCTGCGCGGATCGCGCAAGCGCCACTGCCCGTCGGGCAATTGCATCAGCCGTTGGTAGCGATCATAGGCGCGTAGGGCGTAGCCACCGGTTGCGCAAAACATAAGGCAGTCGTCAAATTGCGCGCGGTTTAGGCCCTGATATGCGCCGCAGGTTTTGATTTCCGCAAACAGAGCGTCCGCGTCAAACGGGCCTGCACAGGCGGTGCTGAGGATATGCTGACATAGTACATCACGGGGACCGGGGCCGCGCGGCTCGCCATCCAGATCGTGGGCGCGCACGGCCTCTAACGCGGCGACGCATTCCACAACTTCAAAGCGGTTTGCTGGGACCAAAAGTGCCTTGGATGGTGCGTTATAGCGGTGATTGGCGCGGCCAATCCGCTGGACCAAACGTTTGACGTTCTTGGGTGCGCCCACTTGGATCACAAGATCAACGTTGCCCCAGTCAATTCCCAGATCGAGACTGCCAGTGCACACGATGGCGCGCAATTGCCCGTCGACCATCGCGTGCTCCACCTTTTCCCGAGCCTCGCGCGAAAGCGCGCCGTGGTGAATGCCGATTGGCAGCGCTTCTTCATTGGCCAGCCACAGATGGTGGAAAAAGACCTCAGCCTGAGCGCGCGTGTTGTGAAAAATCAACGTGGTTTTGTGGCGTTTAACCTGTTCCAACACAGCGGGGATCGCATAGCGGCCGCCGCCCCCGGCCCAAGGGGGTGCCTCAGCCGTTTGCAGCATGGATATGTCGGGCTCTGGCCCAGGGTCGGCGTTCAAAATCGGGCAGGGATCAGGATGGCGTGCCAGAAAACCGGCGATTGCGGTCGGATCGTCGACTGTCGCCGACAGCCCCACGCGCCGCATGTCCGGGGCTATCGATTGGAGCCGCGACAGCGAAAGCATCAAGTGATCGCCGCGTTTGCTTTCGGCTAAGGCGTGGATCTCATCGACCACAACCCGCTGTAGGCCCGCAAACATCCGTGGCGCGTCCTCATAGCTCAGCAAGAGCGCGAGGCTCTCGGGGGTCGTCAGCAGAATGTGGGGCGGATCGGCGCGCTGGGCTTTGCGCCGGGATTGGGGTGTGTCACCGGTGCGGTCATCGATCCGGATGGGCAGGTTCGCTTCCTCAACCGGGCGGCGCAGGTTGCGTTTGATGTCCGCAGCAAGCGCTTTGAGGGGCGAAATATAGAGCGTATGAAGCCCTTTGTGCGACCCGTCTGCCAAGGCCGCGAGGGTAGGTAGAAACCCCGCCAGCGTTTTGCCTCCGCCGGTAGGCGCAATCAAAAGCAGCGATGGTTCATCGGCGCGTGCCAGCATTTCTGACTGGTGCGGGTGGGGCGACCAGCCGCGTGTGGCGAACCAAGCGGTGAGGGGGGGGGGCATTTCCATGCATCACAGCCTAGCCCCCGCGCGCGGCGCGGCAAGGCTAGATCATGGGATCAGAAGGTGGTGCGGAAAGGTCATGGCGAAGCATACTAAATTTCTGCCTATCAAGACGCCTCCGGCTCAGGCCGCAAGCCCCTAGACCGCACTCAATGCCAAACACAGGACCGCGAACCCCGCCAATAGGATTAACCGCACAGTGCGTCGTTGGCTCAGTGCATCGGGATCGTCTTCAAACGGTAATAGTTCCACTATGTCGTCCTTGCCGCCCAAAGGCGAGTCGTGTTCTTTTGCGACGCCAAATGACGAAGGAATGAGGCAAAATCGTGACCGCTTTGTGACCTGAGTTAGTGTGAGAACTCGACCTCTGACACAAAGAGATTCTCCCACGCGCGATCAATCAGATCGGGGGTCATCTGGTAGGGGATGCCTTCATATTCACAGATTGCGATGATTTGATCGAGCAGGAAGGGCGCGTGGAAGTTGGCATAGACATAGTCGATCGTGGGATACTTTTGTTTGAGCATATGCACCAAGGCGGCTTCATCCAGCGGGACCTTTTTCTTTTTGGCGACCATGGCAAAAATCTTTAAGAAATCCTCTTGGGTCGGACCATCAATCAGAACCTTGAAAAAGATCCGCCGCAGAGCCGCGCCATCGAACAATTTGTTGGGGTGGAAGTTGGTGGAGAACACCACGAGCGTGTCAAATGGCACCTCAAACTTTTCACCCGATTGCAGCGCGAGGATATCGTACCCCATTTCCATCGGAACGATCCATCGGTTGATCAGTGATTGTGGCGGTTCCTCTTGGCGGCCAAGGTCATCCACAATGAACACGCCGCCTGACGATTTTAGCTGCAAGGATGCCTGATAGGTGCGCGCGACAGGGTTGTAATTCAGGTCCAGCATAGACAGCGATAATTCCCCCCCCGTCATCACCGTTGGCCGCTGGCAGATGATGTACCGCTCATCAAAACGGGGGCCGGTTTTGCGCAGGCAGTTGGGGTCTTCGGGCTTTACGGGGACAGGCGTGTGCACGATCGGATCGAACAAAGTGATAACTTGTCCTGCGTATTCAAGGGCATGGGGAATATAGATGTGATCCCCTAGGGCTGCCCGGATACCTTCGGCAATTGACGACTTACCATTGCCCGGCGGGCCGTACATCAGAACCGATCGCCCCGAACCTACTGCCGGACCGAGCTGATCAATCAGGTTGGGCGGTAGGATCAGATGCCCCATAGACCGCAACAGCGCATCGCGGGTGATCTGGACGTTGCGCACGGATTGCTTGCGGGTTTGTTGCTTATAAATCTCAAGCGGGACGGGCATCGCGCCGTAATATTCGGATTGTGACAGAGCATCGAGCGCCCGGGCCTTACCCGCCTCAGTCAGTTGGAACCCCATGTCCCCACCCTTGCCGGCATGCAGCGTTCCGGTCGCCTCGACCAGACCGGCTTTGCGGATGATATCGACCAATTCCTGCGCGAGGGGCACCGGCATGCAAACGGCGGCGGCAATATCGCGGGCGGTTTCACAGGACTTGCGGAACATGGTTTTCAGCAGTACGTCGCGCATCATTACCATGCTCAGCCCGGTGTCCGACAGCGTTTTGAGCGGGGCTGGTGCGGGCACCGGATTGGGAACCATCATGTTCATTGTCTACACACTCCTGCGACAGGGATCCGTCGCAGGTTAGCCCACGGTCCCTTGCGTCTTGGTTACTTTGGTCGCAGGCGCGCGGCTTATTGCGCAGCTGCTAGACCAAGGTACACAGCAAGTGTGGACGTAAGTGTGATGCCCATGGGGAATTTTTTGGCCGTCCAACTTTCCCAATTGGGCGCGAGGCCGCGAATAAAGGCAATTGAACGTGCCGCCCGATGCAGCGCAAAGGTCACAAAGACCAGCACGCAAAAGATCGTGAGCACTTCGGCCACGTCGCCAAGGGCCACAAAGGGTGCCATAGCCGCGGCGAATTTACTGTCGCCCGCGCCGACGCCTAAGAACGCGCTCAGCACGAAGCCTATCAACAAAACCACCGCCAAATGTGCGAACCGCCAAGCGAAATCGCCCAGCGGTAGAACCATGAACCCCACCACAACAAACACTGCCAGCAGAGCGAGGACCGCAACGTTGGGAATGCGCATCGCGCTGAGGTCAGTATAGGCAACCCAAAGGCAGATCGGCAGGGCGGGGATCAGGAACCAAAGCCCCTGTTGCGCCGTCGTCTCCAGCAACATCTAGGTGCGCTCCGTGTCCAGCGCGCGTAGGGCGCGCACGGCGGGGGCAAAGTGCTGCGGATGGGCGTCAATCGCGTCCTGAAGCAGGGTGCGGCCAATGTCGGTTTCACCCTGTTTGATCGCTGCCAAGGCCGCGGTGTGCAGCAGTTGGGCCTGCTCCGTTTTGGTCATAGGCACGACAGGCATCGTGTAATTTGCCTGCGCTGTGCGGGCCAACACGAGGTTGTTTTTGGCGGTGAACAGTTCCCGATCATAGGTGATCGCTTCGGTGAACAACCGCTCTGCGTCGCCGTAATCACCGCGGGTTAGCTTGGAAAACCCCCAGTTGTTCAAAACACCAGCCGGGCGCGTGGTCAGGCCTGTGGCGATTTCATAAAATGCGTCGGCTTTGTCCCATTCTTGGTTGCTGTCGGCGATCATCGCTTCCAGCCGGTAGCGGGAATAGGTTTCATAGGTCGGGGGGATCGTGTCGAGGACATCCTCGGCCTTGTCCCATTTGCCCGTACGGATCAGGCTGTCCGCATAGTCGACCTTGTCGTCATTGCTGGCCTCTGGGTGGTCGGCGACCTTTTCCCACGCAAGGGCGGCTTCCTCGTTACGCTTTGCGCGGATCAGGCTTTTGGCCAAGCCGCGTTGCACATCAATACGGTCGGGGTTTTCCCGGATGGTGCGTAAAAAATAATCTACGGCCTCATTCGGGTCCGCGACCGTCAGCATGATATCGTTGAGGTTACTCTCATCGATGACGTTCACACTATCGAGCGCGCGGCTCACGTCTGTGTCAGGCTGCTCGCAACCCGCAAGCAAAACGGTGCCCCCCATCAGGAGGCCGATCAATCCAACGTGGCGCATTTTGCGTCCTTTACTGCTCGTGTGGCTCAATAATTTTTATGGCTTGGTCCGCACAAGAGAGACAACTCCCCCTCCGCGATTGACCAGCGTGTAAGCCGATTGTTCCGTATTATACGACGAATTTTCCATTTTTGCGAGTGCTACGCGTAGATTTTCACGAATTTCGGGGGTTTCGCCACTGTCCAAGGCAAAGGCTTTGCGGAAAGTGCGCTGGGCCTCGCCTGTGTTACCCTGTTCCAACAGAACAACGCCCAGATTATTGAGCGCGCCAACATGCTCTGGCGTATCGCGCAAAACATCGCGCAGGATCCGCTCGGCTTGGTTCAGGCGGCCAAGACGCACGTTGGCAGCAGACATTGAGACCAGCAAATCAGGGCTAAGCCCCTCGCGCGCGGCGGCGCGTGTGTAGGTCTCTAGGGCTAACTCGGCCTCGCCGGCGGCAAGCAAGCGATCTGCTACGATACGCGGGTCCACAACAGGCTCCGCCCCGGGTGCGGCCCCCGGTGCCACACCCGGGGTGGGTTCCAAACGTGCAGAGGTCCCCGGCGCACAGGCGACGAGGACCAGTAGAGTTGCGAAAACAGTAAGTGCGCGCATCTAGAAGCCACCGCCTCCGCCGCCAAGGCTTTGGGAAATCCCGAAAAGGGAGGGACCAATCAGGATGATCAGCAAAGGTGGCACACAAAACATCATGGTTCCCACGGTCAGTTTCGTTGGCAAAACGTTGGCCTTTTCTTCGGCCCGCATTACTCGTTTATCACGCATTTCCGCCGCATACACCCTTAGTGCTTCGGCAATCGATGTCCCAAAGGCGGCAGACTGAATCAGCACCGTCACAAACGAAGAGATATCCGCCACATCGCATCGATCCGCGAATTCCTTGAGGACGGATGGCTTGTCCTTACCGGCCTTCATTTCATGGGCGACCATCGATAATTCTTCGGCAAGGTCGGGATAGGATGCCGCGATTTCTTCGCTGACCCGGATGATCGATTGGTCCAGCGATTGGCCAGCTTCTACACAGACCAACAGCAGGTCCAGCGCATCGGGAAAGCCCGACATGATCGCATCTTGGCGTGCGGCCACGCGTTTCTGCACCCAGTATTTCGGCCCATAGTACCCGACACCGCCGGGGATCATGACCGCCATGATGACCTTGGTCAGGCTCATCTCAGACCCCAAAACAACGACATAAAACACACCCACGATCAGCAGCCCGATCCCTAGAATTAGCTGCGCGGCCTGAAGGGTGCGCACAGCGTCCCGGTCGCGATAGCCTGCGCGGATCAGCATCTTGCGCGTTTCTGACAGTTGCTCAGCGTCTTGGGGTTCAAGCAGGTGGGCAAACCGCTCTAGCTTCTTATTGCGCTGGCCGTGGCGGCTGAGTTTGACCTCTGCATCAGTTTCGCCGGCCTGTTCCGCTTGGGATTTGCGCAGACGGTCCAGTGGGTCTTTTTCGCGGTGCAGCAGGCGGGGCAGGACCATCAAGGCCATCACCACACCGATAAACCCTACGAACAAGAGCGCACCCATGGGGCCAAGGAAGGCGATATATTCGTTGAACGTTTCCATGAGTTTAGACCTTAATATTGACCATCATACGCATGAAGAACACGTTGACGATCAGAAAAACGAGGACAACAACAGCGGCCGGAATGAACATCGTGCTGTCCTTTACGTCGGCGTAGTAATCGGGTTGGGCCACGTTGATCCCGATCAGCGCGAGCACCGGAAAGATCGACAGAAAAACACCTGACCATCGCGCCTCAGCCGTGATGGCCTTGACCCGGCGGAACAGCTTGAACCGGGCGCGGATCACTTTGGACAGGCCGTTCAAAATCTCGGCAAGATTACCACCAGATTTCTGCTGAATAGCCACGGCCACAGCCAAAAACCGCATGTCCTGTAGACCGGCGCGTTCGGCCAAGCCCCGCAGCGCCTCGGATACGTCGCGCCCATAGGCCGCCTCGTCCGAGATAAAACCGAACTCAGTGCCAAGCGGATCCGGCACCTCCTTGGAGACGATGTTGATCGCGGAATTCAACGGGTGTCCCACGCGCAGGCTGCGCACCATCAGGTCCACGGCGTCGGGCAATTGTTCTTCCATCATCGACAGGCGCTGCTTGGCCTTTTTGTTGATCCAGAAATAGACGGCACCAATGCCAAAGACGATCGACACCAACAGCCGCACCGCAAACCCCGCCCCCGTCAGCAACGTCAGCGCAAGGAACGCTACCACACACAGCCCGGCCATTACGGCCATCAGCATTTCGGGTGCAAAGGCGATATTCCCCTTGCGGGCTTTCTCGGCGATCAGCGAATAAAAGGGGATGTTGCGCGCGGTTGAATGCTGCTCTTGCTCTTTGCGAAGATGCTCCATCACTTCTTCGCGGGTCGATCCCTTTTCCAGCATCTCAAGGCGGCGGTTCACCCGCGCGTTGAGCGAGATACTCTTGCCAAAGAACATCAAGTAGATGCCCTCCACAAGGAAAACGATCCCAACGAAAATTCCGATATAAATCAGTGGCTCAATAGACAGTTGCATGGTGCGTCCCCCTTAATCGACTGCGGGTTCGTAAATAGATGCGGGCAGGTCATAGCCCCACTGGCGGAAGCGGTCGGCAAAGTGTGACCGGATGCCCGTCGCGGTGAACCGCCCGATAATCGTACCGTCCGGCTCTAGTCCCAAACGCTCGTAGCGAAAGACCTCTTGCAGGGTGATGACTTCACCCTCCATGCCCGTCACCTCAGTGATCGAAACCATCCGGCGGGAACCATCCTGTAGGCGCGAGGCCTGCACAATCAGGTTCACAGCAGACGCGATCTGGGCGCGCACCGCCTTGAGCGGCATCTCAATCCCGGCCATGGCAACCATGTTTTCCAGCCGCGAAATCGCGTCGCGGGCGTTGTTGGCGTGGATCGTGGTCATGGAACCGTCGTGGCCGGTGTTCATGGCCTGCAACATGTCGATGACCTCTTCGCCGCGGGTCTCACCCACGATGATCCGGTCGGGCCGCATCCGAAGGGCGTTGCGCAAACAGTCACGCTGGGTCACCGCACCCTTGCCTTCAACGTTAGGCGGGCGGCTCTCCATCCGGCCCACGTGGTCCTGTTGCAGTTGCAGTTCGGCCGTATCCTCAATCGTCAGCACTCGCTCGGCCTGGCCAATGAATGACGACAGCGCGTTCAGCGTCGTCGTCTTACCCGAACCTGTCCCACCCGATACGATCACGTTCAAACGTGTTGATACGGCGGCCTGTAAATAGGCGGCCATTTCCTCGGTAAAGGCACCAAAGTTGACCAGCTCGTCTACACCCAGCTTTTCCTTTTTGAACTTCCGGATGGAGACGAGCGAGCCATCCACGGCCACGGGAGGGACCATGGCATTGAAACGCGATCCATCTTTGAGGCGCGCATCAACGTAGGGGTTCGATTCGTCCACGCGTCGGCCCACGGCAGACACGATCTTGTCGATGATACGCAGCAAATGTGCCTCATCCTTGAACCGAATTTCGGATTTTGACAGTTTCCCCGCGCGTTCCACGTAGATGTTGTGGGGGCCGTTCACGAGGATATCGTTCACGTCCTCATCCCGCAAAAGCGGCTCAAGCGGGCCGAGGCCGGTGATTTCGTCAAACAACTCTTTGTGCAGGGTCTGACGGTCCTCGGTGTTCAGAACGACGCCCATCTCGGACAATTCATCCGAACAGATTGCAACCAGTTCTGAGCGTAGATCGCTGGGGTTTGCCCCCTCAAGTGCAGCTAGGTTGAGGTTGTCCAGCAGCCGGTGGTGCATCTCGGTTTTCAGCTCTTCGAGCCGCTGACGCCGTTTGAGTTCCTTGTCGGAAGGTGTCTCCCCAACGGTTTTGGTGACGGGGCGCGATTTTACGGGGGGATTTGCCGCGGCGACGGTCGGATCGGCCTGCGCAGTCTGCACAATAGGCTTGGACTTGGGCGCAGCAGAGCCGGTCAATTCGGACTTGGCGACCACACGCGCCGCACCTGGTGTCCCGCCGGGCATCCCGTCTACGGGCTTGGCCGTGTCCATTTGCGGCTTTTTATAACGTGAAAACATCGACCCACCTCATACTTTCGTTAGCCGAAGCCAAAGAAGGAGCGCTTCTTAGGTTTCGCTTGATTGTTGGCATCACCCACGGCGGCGGCATGAAGCACCTCGGCCATGGCGTGGATTTCCTTGCGCATCGGGTTCTTGGGCGCGGCCTCCATTAGGGGGACGCCGTGGTCATTGGTGTCGGTCACCTGCTGGCCGCCATCCGGGATCATGTACCCGAACTCGACCCCAAGGCTCTCCGAGAGGCGCTTGATCCGACCCTTTGTTGTGCTGTCGGCTTTCTTGGGGGTCCGGTTGAGTACCCATTTGACCTTTTCGAGCGGCAGATGCTCCGAGCGGAGCGCCTTGATCATCCGCAGCACGTTCTGCGCAGAACGCAGTTCCAACTCGACATTGGCGAAATAGATGTCGGACTCTTGCAGCACCGTCTCGGTCCAGGACACTAGCGTGCTGGGCATATCCACGACCACTACGTCAAAGCATTCCTTCGCGAGCCGGATCAACGCCTCAACGTCTTCTGGCCCGATCAGATCAAGCGGAAGGATATCCGTGGGCGCAGTGAACACCTGCATCTTTTCGTTGAAGGGCAGCAGCGATTGCCGAAATGCTTGCTCATCCATGGATTGCGTGTCCGCAAGAATTTCATAGATCAAGCCGCGGCGCGGCAGGTCGAGGTATGTGGCCACCGTGCCGAACTGAAGATCGAGATCAATCAGGCACACATCAAGCGGCTGTTCGCTGCTGATGTTGGCCAGTTCCCATGCAAGGTTGGTGGCAAATGTGGTTGATCCGCAGCCCCCCGAAATGCCGTGCACAGCAAACAGAACCGGCTCCGCACCGGATCGCCCGCCAGTGCCACGCTGCGTACGTGTGGCGCCAGTGGGCCCCGCCTGTGTGGGTGCCGCCATCGCGGCTTCTGTTGACGCGCGCACCCGGGCAATGGCATCGGCCAAGGCGTTCTCGGGCAGGGGGTAGGGCACAAAATCGTCTGCGCCATCGCGTAAAAGCGTGTGTAATAGTGTGGGGCTTAGCCCGTCCGCGATCAGGATCACCCTGATGCTGGCGGCTTTTGCGGTGCGGATGATGGTGCCGACCTCGACAAGGTCGCCCTCATCCTCGGCGTCCACGGCCACCGCGATAAATTCCATTTCCTGTGCTTCGGGCTGCTCCAAAAAGGCATGGGCTTCCTCGAATGTCAGGTCCCCCCAACTTTCGCCCAATGCGCTTTCCATGTCTTCAATCAGCAGGTCAAATTCTTGGACATCCCGTGAAACCGTACAGGCCACAATCGCGGCTGGTTCAGGTGTTAAGGCAAGGTTGCTCGACATAATAAAATACCCAGTTCACATCCTGGGACCCCAACGGTCCCCCGGGTACAAACGTGCAAAACGCACCTGTTCCCATGAACTGGTTTGACCCGTAATCTGGGCAATAGTTTGGCCAAAAAGCTGAAACTAAGTGGTATTGGAGTGGTCATCGTCCACGCTTTGTCAACGACCGCGCCACAATTCGGGCGCGGCCGGACAGGCTGCGTGAGGCCTATTCTGAAGGCACCTGCGATGCCACGTAGTTGCGGTTGATGAGGGTGGCGTATTGGCCATCCAGCACCATAGGGTCGCTTTCAACAAAGCCCGAAACCTCGGTCACGGTGCGGCGGTTGGCCCGCTCGCGGTCATCGGTTTGAACCAGCAACTGCCGCTCACCAAAGGAAACAAGAGCCTCAAGCCTGCGCGCTGAGACGCCGAATTGGCCAAGTGCACGAACAACGGCACGTGCACGTTTGCGCCCCAAACGCAGGTTAGAGGCTTCGCCACCCACCGCATCTGTGTGGCCATAGACCGAGAATTTGACCTCTGGGAATTGACGCATGAAATCAGCCTGCGCGCGAATGGCTTGCTGAGCCTCAGCGTCGATGACCGCGCTGTCGAACGCAAAGTTCACAGTCGTGGGCACCGATTCCGCAAATTTGCGGGCAAGGCTGATGCGTGCGTTGACCTGACCGGTCTGCGCGAGGTGATTGTTAAACGTCGGGTTGCCAAATGCGCCTTCGTCGATGTCCGCGCCTGCAACTTGGTCTAGTGACACCTGTCCGCAGGCAGCCAAAAGTCCGCTGGTGCCAGCCATCATGATCAGGCCGCGGCGTGAGTAATGCTTGGAAGTTGCCATGGTCATTTACTCCAATACGTAGCCATAGGATCCGCTGAAGTCTTGGTTCGCCACTTCATCAGAGCCAGATTGCGTCGAAACACGTGTGTTGGACGATGTGTTGGTGTTGCCGACTTGGCCGAACAGGAACAACTCGCGCTCGGTGGGGGGGCGGATGCGGTCCGTGGGCAATGCCAGCGCTTCGCCGGTTGTCGGCGTCACGAGATGGGCTGTCACGATCACAACCAACTCCGACTGCGAACGTTGGAACTCGGCGCTGCGGAACAGGGTGCCCAAAACGGGAATGTCACCAAGCCATGGCACTTGTGACGCGTTGTCCTGAAAGTCGTCTTCCAGCAGGCCAGCAATCGCAAAGCTTTGACCGTCGCGCAATTCCACAGTGGTGGATGTCTCACGGGTCCGGAAGGCCGGGACGAATGCGTTGTTGATCGTCGTGCCGTTGGCACTGTCGATGCTGGACACACTGGCGTTCAGAACAAGGTTGATGATGTCGCCGTCCACAACCGTGGGCGTGAACGACATATCGATGCCAAAGGGGCGATAGTCGGCTGACACGCCGCCACGCTCATTCGCTACGGGAAGCGGGATTTCACCCCCCGCAAGGAACCGTGCGTCCTGACCGCTGAGGGCGGTTAGGTTGGGCTCAGCCAACGTGCGTACGACGCCTTTGTCTTCCAATGCCTCAAGCAGGATCGAGAATTGTACAGCACCTGCTCCAAATGCCACGGCGATGCCGCCAGCATTTTCGTTGTTCGGCACTTGGCTGACGGACCCGGTGCTGCCCGCCGTGGTGCCTGCGTTCAACGTGGCAGTGCCTGTGGCCGTGGATGACGAAATGTCGGGGTTGATCGACGTGATGCCCAATGAGGATGAAAGGCTTTTTGAAACAGACCGCTGCATTTCGGCAAAGCGGACCTTCAGCATGACTTGCTGCGTTCCGCCGACAACCATCAGGTTCAGCACCCGATCAGGGGCGTAGCGGTTTGCGATATCAAGGGCGCGGGATACGCGTGCCGAAGAGGAGACCGTCCCGGCAAGGACAATTCCATCATTCGCAGTGCGCACCGAAATTGGTTCACCTGGCAAAAGCTCGGACAGGCGTTCCTTTAGCTCACCGACGTCAGGGGTGACCTGCACCTCAACGTTGCTGATCAAACGCCCATCGGCACCCAAAAGGGTCAGCGTTGTACGCCCGGGCGCGCGACCCAGAACATAGATGGTCCGCTCTGACAGGGTTGCGATGTCGGCAATTGCGGGGTTCGCAACGGACAACTCAGCAAATACCGTGTCGCTTTCCAGAACGATTGCGCGGTTCAAAGGCACCTTTAGGGGCGCCTGTGCGGTGCCGCGCATGATGCTAAGGGTTTCCGCCGATGTTGGCGCACCCTGTCCCACTAGAAATGCGAGGCCCAAAAGCCCCGCGGTTAAGACATGTCTAAATTTCATGTGATCTCGCCTCTCTGATCACCGCTGCTCAAAAGTGGGTCTTTGCCCATATTAGTCGCGACCATGCGCTAAGTGGGTGTTTATTGCAAGAATCAAGCTGTTAACGTCCGTACTTCATGCAAATGAGCAACAATCACGGTCCCAGAGCAACAGCGCGCCACAATATTTTGGGCGCGCTGAGCAGAAATCACCTAGACTTAGATATGGTCATTCAGGACAGGGCGAGGGGATAACGACCACTTCTTTGCCGCGACGCTCCCGTATCGAGCAGGTGCGTTTGGCTTCAGCCACCGGAGCGACCGCGCGTTCCCCGACGATCGAACTTGCGTCGGCCGAAACCTCTGCACTTGCAACATCATCCGTAACACCCACCAGCGCAAGGGTCAGGCGGCCTGTGGCTTGAGCCTGTGCCAGTTTGGCGACCACGTCGGGCGTGGTTTCAACAGTTACGGATTGGGCAAGGATTGGATTATTACGTTCCTCATCCGTGACTTGGTCCACGGCAATCAGTTGCAGGTTGGCGTGGATCAACCGGGTGATGCCCTGACCCTCGGCGCCGGTGCCCGTCCAATAAACATCGACCCTGTCGCCGGGGCGCAGGAAGCCCGATACACCGGACATCACATCCACCCGCAGGGCAAAGGCGCGCATCCCTTTGCCAAGCCGCGCGGCAACGCCGGCGTCCTCACCGGGGCCGGTGACTTTCATGATCAAAAGCGGCTCACCGCGTTCCATCACGCGCAACACGGTGCGGGGCTCTTTGTTTTCGTCGGGGAAAATCTGCGAAAGCTCGGTGAATGCGCCGGGTGGTAGCGCGTCAGCGGGCCATTTCACCGCCTGCACGTCATCGGGCGTCAGCTGTTGGCCGTACCGCAACTGGCGCTTGGTCACAAAGACTTCGGTCAAGGGAATGATCGCGGCCTTTTGTTGTGCCAAGGCCAATTGGTACTGATTAAACCGATCTTTGGCGAAATAGACCGCAAATCCAGCAAGCCCCACGCCGATTATGAGAACCAATCCAAATACGAGTCTCATGGTGTCTGTCCTAACTGACCCCCCGGGCCATTGCCTCATCACTGCGGGGTCCCGACGCACCTACCCATTGAACGGTATGCGGGAGCCTCATGATGGTTTTCTGCGCCTGAAATTGGGCGAAAGCATGGTCCGGACAGGGAATTGAAGCGGCTTTGTCGGGGAGTTCCGCGAAAATTTGCGGATTGTTTCCATGGTGCTTGGTCTGAATACAGAAAAACCGCGCGGATGGTCCCGCGCGGTTTGTCATCGTGTTGGTCGGTGCGCGGGGCGTTAGCCGCCCGAACCGGAGCCCGAACCAGAGAGATCGATTGTGAATGTGGTGTGGTCTTTCTTCAACTCGGTGTCGATGTCGCCGGCCAAATCGGAAATCCCGTCCTTGACCACGACCATGACGGCCAGACCCAGGCCCACAAGGGCCGCTGTCAGAACAACCCAGTCAACCGTGACAGCGCCATCTTCGTCGTTTGTGAATGTCTTGATTGCGTGCAAAAGCATGTGCTCGTTCCTTATGCTCAGTTTCGTTCATCCAGAGCTGATCTGTGCTCGTCGGATGAGGGCATAAGGCAACCGCAATGCGGCGCGAATTGGGCCGAAAAAACCCTAAAAGCCTAGAGTTCTAACCGCCTTTTTATCGAATTGTATCTATCGTGGTAGCCCCGCCCCCAAAAAGGCGAGGCCACAAAATCATTGGTTGGGGGCTTAGCCGCCCGAACCGCCGGTAAACCCGAGGAAGGTGTAGGATTGTGTGCCCATTGTGGACAGCTCTTCGTCGATGTCAGTCGACAGCTGTTCAACGCCCGACGACACAACAGTCATAACCGCAAGACCCAAACCCACGAGAGCAGCTGTCAGAACAACCCAGTCAACGGTTACGGCGCCAGATTCACTTGCAATAAAGT
>NZ_CEZFMW010000088.1:0-14872 GCF_982993085.1 Thalassobacter sp.
AATAGTCTCTTTTGAGCCAGCCTCAAGGTGAGTTTCTAGAAAAGTTCTAAGTTGTGCGATCCGATCCCATTTACCCGTCGCCAAATCTGTCGACGCGGCCTTTGCTGCCGCCCCAAAACCGGCAATCAGGTGGATCGCTTCTGTGCCGGCGCGGCGGCCCATTTCTTGGCCCCCGCCCTTTAGCTGTGCCACCACATCCAAGCCCCGGCGCAACACAAGCGCGCCAATTCCCTTGGGTCCGCCCAGCTTGTGCGCCGATACCAATGCCATATCCACGCCCGACCAATCAAAAGCCAACGGGACCTTGCCAAAGGCCTGCGTCATGTCGCTCACGGCCAAGCCCTTGGGCAGCGCCTGCAACACGCCTGTCTCGGAATTTGCTGCCTGCAACGCGGTGCGTGCCGGGTCAGCCACGTCAACCCGCCCCGCCGCATCTACAGCCAATGCGCCATCGCCCCAGGCACCCACAGCGTCATGCTCGATCGCAGCGGTGTGCAGCGCGCGCCCCGCCATCGCCAAGGCCGCAGCCTCAGTCGCACCAGACACAAAGACGATATCCGCAGCTTGCGCCCCAAGCGCCTCTGCCACATTCGCCCGTGCCGCCTCGATCACACCCTTAGCCGCACGTCCCTCGGCATGGACCGAGGATGGATTACCCACCACATCCATTGCCGCAATCATTGCCGCACGTGCCTCCGCCCGCAGGGGTGTCGTTGCGTTATGGTCTAGATAGACGCGTCCCAAATCCTTTGTTCCCCAAATACTCAAATGGCCCAACAGAGCCAATCGAACCTAATCATCAACCACCTGAAACAAACTCGGCACAGCCGGGCACGGCGTCAGGTCATTGCCAACAATATCCGACAGTCGCGTTTGATGCAGATACACATAGACATGTGCGCTCAGCCCCTCCCACAGACGGTTGGTCAAAGACTGCGCCCGGCTGCCCGACAACCCGCCAGAGGCACCAGCCCCCTTGTGCATCGCAGACACGGTCTCATCGACGGCCTCCAGCACATCACTGACACGAATTTCCGATGGCGGCCGCGCCAGCCGATACCCACCGCCCGGCCCGCGCACGGAATCAACCAAGCCCGCGCGGCGCAGCTTTACGAACAATTGTTCCAGATATGGCAACGATACGTCCTGGCGCCCCGAAATGTCGCCAAGAGATGTCAGCGCGCCGTCAGGCTGCTGCGCTAAATCGACAAGTGCGACCATGGCATAACGCCCTTTGGTGCTCAGCTTCATAGCCTTCTCCTATACAATAGACGCACACGTCCAAGCGGCGCATCCGATTGACGTCCCCGTTTGTTGCGCTTAACTGACGCTCAGGAAGGGCTCGCGCGGTCGCGGGCCAATTTAGAAGCGTTCTAAAGTCTCTGAGCCAGTTCGTCAATATTGGCCAGACACGTCGGTCCCCCAACGCGAGGGCCGAGACGAACAAGGAAAGAGGCCAAATTGCCCGAAGTCATTTTCCCCGGACCCGAAGGGCGCCTTGAGGGGCGCTATCACCCGCAAAAAGCCAAGGACGCCCCTATCGCGATCCTTCTGCACCCGCACCCCCAGTTCGGCGGCACCATGAACAACCGCGTGGTGTATAATTTGCACTACGCATTCTACAACATGGGCTTCACCGTGTTGCGGTTCAATTTCCGCGGCGTGGGCCGCAGCCAAGGCGAATATGACCAAGGCATTGGAGAATTGTCCGATGCGGCCTCCGCTCTGGACTACCTCCAGACGATGAACCCCAATGCCAAGCATTGCTGGGTGGCTGGCTTTTCGTTCGGCGCTTGGATCGGGATGCAGCTTCTGATGCGCCGTCCCGAGATCACGGGCTTTATCTCGGTCTCGCCCCCGGCGGATCGCTACGACTTTAGCTTCCTCGCACCCTGCCCCTCTTCGGGGCTTGTGATCAACGGCTCAAACGACCGCGTCGCGCCGCCTGCGGACACGACCGCACTGGTCAACAAGCTGCATGAGCAAAAGGGCATCACCATCACGCACCAAGAGGTTGAGGGCGCCGGGCACTTCTTTGAAGACCCGCACATGGATACGCTCATCGGTTCGGTCGACACCTACGTGCGTCGCCGTCTGACGGAAACAACCCGTTGAGCACTCTTGCCGAAAAGCTTGCCGATGATTTGGCAGCCAAGGCAATCGCCCATATTCAGGCGACGGGGGATGAAGATGTCGTGAGCCTTTTGTCCAAAACGATAGGCGAACAATCTCAAACCCTCCAAGAGGCGTTCATCACCTCGATCCGCGTGCAACGCGCCGCGATCCGCGCAGCCGAATTGTTGGAACGGCGCAGTCGAGAGCATGCAACCAACCCAGAGTGATCTGCGGCTTGGACTATTTAGAATAACACCTGAGCGGCCCCTTGTGGGCCGTTCATCGTTTTCAGACCCACGATACAGGAGCACCGCCCAATGCACCGATTAGACGCCCAAATGGACTTCTTGATGGAGGCTGATCGGCTCAAATCAGTGGACCGCGCGAATGTCTTGCTCGATGGTTCTCGCCCGGAAAATGCGGCGGAACACGCATGGCACCTTTGTCTATGGGCCATGGTGTTGGCCCCGCTGGCCCCCAGCGACGTGGACATAGACGCAGTCATCGCGATGCTCTTGGTCCACGATTTGGTTGAGATCGACGCAGGCGACACCCCTATCGACCAGCCAGACCCAAACCAAGCCGCACGCGAGACCCGCGCCGCTGACCGCCTGTTTGCGCTTTTGCCAGTTGATCAGGCCGCAGAATTTCGCGCCCTCTGGCAGACGTTTGAAGCCGCCCAAACACCCGACGCCCGCTGGGCCAAAGCGCTCGATCACATTGCGCCGGTATTTCAGGTGTTGCTGGCCCCCTCTCCGCCTGCGGATCATGTGACCATCGCGCGCGATAACCTACACACCGGGCGTGCCGCACGACTGGTTACTGAGTGGCCACAGATCTACCGCGCGGCACTTGATATGCTTGAAGGTCAGCCAATCACCGACGCCGACTTGGCCGCACGCTTGCAGCTTCTCGCAGAAGCGGACGCGCTCAAATCTGTCATGCGCGCAACCCGCCTTGCCGATAACAGCCGCTTAGAAAACACCGGTGAGCACAGTTGGCACATCGCACTTTTCGCGCTTGTTCTGGGCGAATTGGACACCTCGGACACCGCTATCGTGGTCCGAATGCTGATCCTACACGACTTGGTAGAAATAGACGCGGGCGATGTGCCTATTTTTGCCGCGCCCTCCGCCACGGTTGAGGCTGACGAAGCCCGCGCCGCCGACCGCATCTTTGGATTGCTGCCCGCCGACACTGGCCCCGCGTTTCGCGCCCTATGGGATACGTTTGAGGCCAACCAATCGCCCGAAGCCCGCTTTGCCAAGTCACTCGACCGGTTCCAACCGCCGAACCTGAACCTCGCGAATGGCGGTGGCTCATGGATCGATTACGCCGTAAGCGAGGACACCGTGCGCACCCGCGTCGGCACCCGGATTGCGGCGGGCGCGCCACACCTGTGGGACTGGCTTAGCCCCCGTATCGCCGCCCATTTCGAAAAGCTGTAAACGACCCGCCCCACCAAGGGGCCAAATGCTCAAAACCCGCAACAGCGCCCCTTCCCAAAACACCTATTCACCGCTACATGGCCCGGTATGACCAAAACACTCCACATCATCGGCGGCGGCATGGCGGGCTCTGAGGCCGCTTGGCAAGCTGCGAACGCAGGCGTACCCGTTGTCATCCACGAGATGCGCCCAACTGTTGAAACATTTGCCCACCGTACCGGCCATCTGGCCGAGATGGTGTGTTCCAATTCCTTCCGCTCCGACGATGATGAGCAGAACGCAGTGGGCCTGCTGCATTGGGAAATGCGCAAAGCCAATGGCTTGATCATGGACACCGCACAGGCGCACCGTCTGCCCGCCGGTGGTGCCTTGGCCGTCGACCGGGACCCCTTTGCCGCAGACGTCACGGCGCGCATCATGGCGCATCCGCTGATCACTGTTGAATACGGCGAAATCAATGCCTTGCCGCCCGAAGATCAACCAACGATTATCGCCACAGGCCCTCTGACGTCCGAAGGACTGGGCGGCGCAATCGCGGCAGAAACGGGCCAAGACGCGCTCGCGTTTTTTGATGCGATCGCCCCCATCGTATACCATGAAAGCATCAACATGGATGTTGCATGGATGCAGTCCCGCTACGACAAAGGCGAAACTGAGGAAGAGCGCACAGCCTACCTCAACTGCCCCATGACCAAGGACCAGTATGAGGCGTTCATCGACGCGCTCCTGACCGCGGACAAAACCGAGTTCCACGAAGGTGAGACAGCTGGCTACTTTGACGGCTGCTTACCGATCGAAGTGATGGCCGAGCGTGGCCGTGAAACCCTGCGGTTTGGCCCAATGAAACCTGTGGGCCTGACCAATCAGCACCAGCCAGATGTGAAGCCCTACGCCGTGGTGCAACTGCGCCGCGATAACAAGCTGGGCACGCTATACAATATCGTCGGCTTTCAGACCAAGATGAAGTATGGCGCACAAGCTGCTGTTCTAAAAACAATTCCCGGACTTGAGGATGCGAGTTTTGCCCGCTTGGGCGGCATTCACCGCAACACATTCCTGAACTCACCCACGCTGCTGGACAACCAAATGCGCCTTAAGTCGCAGCCCCACATTCGCTTTGCGGGTCAGATCACAGGCGTTGAAGGTTATGTCGAAAGTGCTGCTATGGGCCTGCTGGCAGGTCGTATGGCCGCCGCAGAGATCTTGGGCGAAACCCTGCCCGCCGTCCCTGAAACCACTGCCATGGGTGCACTTTTGACGCACATCACCGGCGGGGCCGAAGCCAAGACGTTCCAACCGATGAACGTGAACTTCGGGCTGTTCCCTCCGGTGGATGCCAAAGGTGGCCGCCGCAACCGCAAAACCCGGTACAAAATCTATACCGACCGCGCCAAGGCAGATTGGGCGGAATGGCTTGGGGATCGCGAAAGCTTGGCAGCGGAGTGATCTCATGGCACGATGCCGCCATGAGCAAAGACAAAGACGGCTTTAGCACCAAACTTTGGGCACCGCGTAGCACGCAAGAAACGCTTCAGATCTATGCCGATTGGGCACAAACCTATGAAGCAGATGTGGAGGCAGTGGGCTACGCTACTCCCAGTCGTATCGCCCAGGCTTTGTGGGACCACATGCCCAACATGGACGCTGAGATCTTGGATTTCGGCTGTGGCACGGGGTTGAGCGGGCTGGCTTTGCGGATGGTTGGCTATCACCAGATCGATGGCACCGACATTTCGCCCGAGATGCTGGCCGTTGCGCGCAAGAAAAAAGCCTATCGCACTTTGACGCGGGGCACGCCCGGTCAGTTGCCGTTGATCTCGGCAGGCACTTACGACGCTATTGTGGCCTGCGGGGTCATCAGTCTTGGTGCCGCCCCTCCCGACATCCTAACGCCCATCTTAAACCTGCTCGCCCCCGGCGGCTTGCTGGCGCTAAGCTACAATGAGGCCACGTTGAAGGACGCCAACTACATGGATGCCCTTGCGGATGTGCAATCAAGCGGCCAAGCCCATCTAAGGTGGTCCGAAAATGGACCGCACTTGCCGCAAAAGCCCGGTGCCCAAACCTCTACCATCTACATTTTGGAACGTCTGTGAAGCGTACTAGATTTGCGCCCTCACCCACAGGGCCGTTGCACCTAGGACATGCCTACGCCGCACTGATCGCCGCCCAACGCGGTGATGAGATGTTGCTGCGAATTGAAGATATTGATGCCACGCGCGCGCGGCCCAAGTGGGAGGCCGCTATTCACGACGACCTCGCGTGGCTGGGCGTGACGTACCCCACGCCTGTGATGCGCCAATCGGACCGCCAAGCGGCCTATGATGCAGCCCTTGACGACCTGTGGGGTCGCGGCTTGCTATACCCCTGCACCTGCACCCGCCGCGATATTGAGGCCGCCGCCAGCGCCCCCCAAGAAGGCGCGCCGATGCTTGGGCCTGATGGCGTGATTTATCCCGGCACCTGCCGTCGCGCCCCCACGGGACCCCGCCCCAAAGGTGTCACGCTACGCCTCAATATGGCAAAGGCTACGACCCAGATTGGCCCGCTGTCCTTTACAGAAACAGGTGCCGGCCCCGACGATCAGACGGGGCACATCACCGTGCAACCGGCCCATATGGTTGCGGCCATCGGTGACATCGTTGTCGCGCGCAAGGACTTTGGCACCTCCTATCACCTGAGCGTCGTGGTGGATGACGCAGCCCAAGCGATCACCGAAGCCACCCGTGGCAGTGACTTGTTTGAAGCCACCCCTATTCACGTCCTTCTGCAACGGCTGCTGGACCTGCCTGTCCCGCAGTATCACCACCATGACCTGATCCGGGACCAGAATGGCAAACGCCTTGCCAAGCGCGACGACGCACGTGCCTTGCAGGTCTACCGTGATGGCGGATGGGATGGCCGCGCCCTCGCCCAGCGCCTGATGGCATCACCCCAAACGGCTGCAATGATCCCAACCTCACTACCTTCGTGAAAAATTGGCTTGATTTTTCACGACCGATGGTATGAAAATTTAGGCAATAGTTTCATGCGAGTCGGGGAGGCGCGCTTGTCTGACACCGCCGCCAGCCTGAAATCCGTCTACCTCGGAGCCGACCTAAGAGCCTTGCGCAAATCGCGAGGCTTGACCCTTCAGGATGTCGCAGACCGTCTGGGCAAATCGGTAGGATGGCTCAGCCAAGTGGAACGCGATATTTCGCGGCCCGAGGACGCAGATATGCAGCATCTGGCGGATCTGTTGGACGTGCCCGTTGGGCTGTTGACGCCTGTATCAGAGGAAGGCGTTATTGTGCGCAAAGATGGCCGCCGCGCCATTGGTGAACGGATCGCGGGCCTGACAGAGGAACTTGTCTCGCCAGATCTGACGGACGCCTTTGAGGTCGTGCATTCCACCTTTGCGCCCGGAGTGTCGCGCAGTGACGAAGTCCTCCGCCCAACCCAAGAGATTGCCTACCTTGTATCCGGGCGTCTGGATATCTGGATCAACGGCACCCGCCATATCCTAACCCCTGGCGACAGCGCCCGCATTCGTGCGCAAAGCTTTCGCTGGGCCAATCCCTATGACGAGCCAGCCATTGCCCTGTGGGTAATTGCCCCCCCCGTCTACTGACCCCCCTAGCCCGGTTCCAACGAGCCTGCATAGCAAAGGAGAGCCCATGTCTGAGTTTCCCACCACAGCGCGTGTCGTCATCATCGGCGGCGGTGTCGTCGGCACATCGGCGTTGTTCCATCTGGCCCGCGCGGGATGGACTGATTGTGTCCTACTGGAAAAGAATGAGCTGACCGCAGGCTCGACTTGGCACGCAGCGGGCAACTGTCCAAACTTTGCGCCCAACTGGGCCGTGATGAACATGCAGCGCTATGGGCTGGAGCTCTACCGCGGCTTGTCCGAGTTGGTCGACTATCCGATGAATTACCACGTCACTGGTGCATTGCGCTTGGCACACACCAAAGAGCGGATGGAAGAATTCAAGAAAGTCGCAGGACAGGCACGCGCCCTCGGGCTGACGATGGATCTGTGTACGCCCAAAGAGCTTCAAGAACACAACCCCTTCATGGAAACACATGACCTTGCGGGCGGGCTATGGGACCCCCTTGATGGTGACATTGACCCCGCTCAGCTCACACAAGCCCTTGCAAAGGGCGCGCGTGAGGCCGGTGCGCGGATCGAGCGTTTCTGCCCTGCCGAAGGGATCGAGCGCGATGGCGATGAGTGGATCGTCAAAACCCCCAAGGGCGATATTCGCTGTGAAAAGGTCGTCAACTGCGCAGGCTACTACGCCCAGCGCGTCGGTGAGATGTTCAAACCCTTTGGTGGGCGCACCGTACCCATGGTGGTTATGTCCCACCAGTACTTCCTGACAGAGCCAATCGCCGAGATCGAAGCCTACACCAAGGAAAAGGGCCACAAGATGCCCATGATCCGTGATGTGGATACCTCGTACTACCTGCGTCAGGACAAACACGGTCTGAACCTTGGCCCCTATGAGCGGAACTGTAAGGCCGCGTGGGTCACCCCCGATGACCCCATGCCCGAGGATTTCAGCTTTCAGCTGTATCCCGATGATCTGGAGCGGCTGGAGTTCTACATCGAGGACGCCATGGCCCGGGTGCCGTTGCTGGGCACTGCAGGTGTGGGGCGCAATATCAACGGCCCTATCCCCTATGCCCCTGATGGTTTGCCCATGATTGGCCCTATGCCCGGGGTGCCCAATGCGTTTGAGGCCCATTCCTTTACCTTTGGCATCGCGCAGGGCGGTGGCGCAGGCAAGGTCCTGTCGGAGTGGGTCATGCATGGCTACACCGAAGACGACATGTGGGCCGTCGACCCCCGCCGCTATACTGACTACGCGGACAATGATTACTGCCTCAACAAAGCGCTTGAGACATATGGCCATGAATACGCCATGCACTACCCCCATTACGAGTGGCCCGTCGCCCGCGACAAGAAGCTCTCGCCAGTGGATGCCAAGATCCGTGCGATGGGCGGCCAGATGGGCGCCTACAATGGGTGGGAGCGTGCGAATTGGTTCGCCAAACCCGACGATGACACCTCGCTCGAAACAGCCGAGACCTGGGAGCGGGCTGGCCCATGGGAGGACCGCATCCGCGAAGAGGTTGAGGCCGTGCGTGACGCGGTTGGTGTGTTGGATCTGCCCGGCTTTTCCCGGTTCACCGTCAAAGGTGCTGGCGCGCGTGATTGGCTTGATGGGCTAACCATGTCGCGACTGCCTTCGGCGGGTCGTGTGGGGCTGGCATACTTTGCCGATGACCGGGGCCGGATCGTGACCGAGATGTCGGTCTTTGCATATAGCGATGATGAGTTCATGCTGATCACCGCAGCCCCCGCGCAATGGCACGACTTTGAATACCTCAAGGCGTTCTTGCCCACGGACGGCAGCTTGGTTCTTTCGGACCATACAACCGAATACTCAACGCTTATCGTCACCGGACCTAAATCGCGCGATCTGTTGGCCGCGATCGGCACCGAGGCAGATTTGTCCAAATCCTGGCTCAGCTTTCAGGTCACCGCGCTGGGCGGACATCCTTGCACCTTAGCGCGGGTTTCCTTTGCGGGTGAGTTGGGATGGGAAGTCCACGCAAAGCTGGACGACATCCCTGCCCTATACGACGCCATTCTAGACGGTGGGGCAAAACCCTTTGGGATGTATGCCCTGAACTCCATGCGGATCGAAAAAGGCTACCGCGCGTGGAAGGGGGATCTCTCCTCCGACTACACGGCCATCGAGGGTGGTCTGGACCGGTTCATCCGCTTCGACAAACCGCGCGCCTTCCCCGGCAAGGCTGCCCTCTTGTCTGAAAAGCAACAGGGCCGCAGTAAGGGGTTCGTTACCATGACCCTTGAACCCGGGACCCATGACGCCCCCTACATGGCTCCTGTCTATGCGGGTGATACCCATGTGGGTGAAGTGACTTCTTGTGCCATGGGCTACCGCACACAAACCTGCATCGCCCTTGGGATGATCAAGGCCGAGCATTTGGCCCCCGGCACGGCCCTTACGGTAGATGTCTACGGCACAAAGGTTCCCGCCACGGTCCAAGCCGATCAGCCTATGTGGGATCCTTCCAACGAAAGACTACGCGCATGATCATTCTTGACGGCGGCATGGGGCAAGAATTGCTCCGCCGCACGGGCGACCGGCCCACGCCCCTATGGGCAACGCAGGTCATGATCGACCACCCCGAGGCAGTGCGCGCCATCCACGATGACTACTTCGCGGCGGGTGCTCAGATCGCGACGACGAATACCTATGCCATCCACCGTGACCGTTTGCAAAAGGTCGGTATGGATGGGCAATTCGAATTGTTGCACCGCACAGCCTGTGAAATTGCCGTATTCTCACGCGATAATGCGGGTGGCGGTCAGGTGGCAGGCTCCCTTGGCCCGTTGGGCGGGTCGTACCAGCCAGAAAACACCCCCGAGGTTGAAGATGCCGCACGGCTCTATGCCGAGATCGTGGCCCTTCATGCGCCCTATGTGGATCTACACCTGATCGAGACCGCAAGTAGCCTCAAGGCCGCGCGCGGCGCGGTTGCGGGATGTGCGGCCAGCGACAAGCCTGTCTGGCTTGCGGTGTCGGTTGAGGATGGCGACGGCAGCAAGCTGCGCTCGGGTGAGCCGGTGGCAGACGTGCTCGATATCGCGGGCATCGATGCACTGTTGATCAACTGTACCCGCCCCGAGGCTGTGACAACCGCTCTGTCATCGCTAAGTGGCGCTACGGTTCCCTTAGGGGCCTATGCCAACGGCTTTACCCATATCAAGGAACGGTTCCGCCAACCCGGTGCCACCGTTGACGCGCTTGAGGCACGTCACGACCTTGGCCCCACCGAATACCTAGACCACGCCTGTGACTGGGCCCGCCTCGGCGCCAGCATCATCGGCGGATGCTGTGAGGTCGGCCCTGTCCACATCGCAGCCCTTACCGCGCATTTCCACACCGGAGCTTAACATCCATGAGCCTACCTCCGTCCTCTGCCCGCGTCGTTATCATTGGTGGCGGTGTCATCGGTTGTTCTGTCGCCTATCACCTCACAAAGTTGGGCTGGAAAGATGTCGTCCTCCTAGAGCGTAAACAGCTTACGTCGGGCACCACGTGGCATGCTGCTGGCCTGATTGCTCAGCTTCGCGCCACGCAAAACATGACCCGGCTCGCGAAATACTCCCAAGAGCTTTACGGCGGGCTAGAGGAAGAAACCGGCGTTGCCACCGGGTTCAAACGGGTAGGCTCCATCACCGTGGCCCTAACGGAGGCACGCAAAGAAGAAATTCTACGCCAAGCCTCTATGGCTCGGGCGTTTGGCGTCGAGGTCGAGGCGATCTCACCCACGGAGGTGTTAGAGAAATACCCCCACCTCAACATCGGTGACGTCACCCAAGGCGTTTACCTGCCACTAGACGGCCAGGGTGACCCCGCCAACATCGCGCTGGCTTTGGCCAAAGGCGCGCGACAACGTGGTGCATCTGTGCTGGAGCGGACCAAAGCCACGGGCGTCGTGCGCGAGGGTCGCCGCATCACGGGCGTCCACTGGCAACAGGGCAACGAGACCGGAACCATCAATTGTGAGCACGTCGTCAATTGCGGCGGTATGTGGGGCCATGAGGTCGGTGCGATGCTTGGCACCAACGTGCCCCTGCACGCGTGTGAGCATTTCTACATCGTGACCGAAGCCATTGCGGGCCTAACCCAATTGCCTGTCCTGCGGGTGCCCGATGAATGCGCCTATTACAAAGAAGACGCCGGCAAAATCCTACTAGGCGCGTTTGAACCGAACGCAAAACCGTGGGCTGCGAATGGCATTCCAGCTGATTTCGAATTCGACCAACTGCCCGAGGATTTTGATCACTTTGAGCCCATCCTCGCGGACGCCTGCGAACGGATGCCAATGCTGGCAGAAGCGGGCATTCACACGTTCTTCAATGGGCCCGAGAGCTTTACACCTGATGATGCCTATCACCTTGGCCTCTGCCCCGAGATGGACAACGTCTGGGTGGCTGCGGGTTTCAACTCTATCGGGATCCAATCCGCGGGCGGCGCTGGTATGGCGCTGAGCCAATGGATGGATGCGGGCGAAAAGCCCTTTGATCTGGGTGATGTCGATATCTCTCGGATGCAGCCGTTCCAGGGCAACAAGACGTATCTGTTTGAACGCTCCAAGGAAACATTGGGCCTGCTCTATGCGGACCACTACCCCTACCTACAAAAGCGCACGGCGCGTGGGGTACGGCGCACGCCGTTCCACCAACACCTGCTGGATCGCGGTGCGGTTATGGGCGAGCTTGCCGGTTGGGAGCGCGCCAACTGGTTTGCCAGTGGCAGCCAAGAGGCCGCCTATGAATACAGCTGGACCCGTCAAAATTTCTTCGAAAACGTGCGGGCTGAACATGAAGCCGTACGAACAGGCGTGGGCATGTACGACATGTCCTCCTTTGGCAAAATCCGTGTTGAGGGACCAGACGCAGAGGCCTTCCTGAACTATGTGGCTGGCGGCAATTACTCCGTCCCTGTGGGCAAGATCGTCTACACGCAGTTCCTGAACGATCGCGCTGGCATTGAGGCGGACGTCACCATCACACGGCTGTCGCCCGACGCCTACCTTGTCGTTACCCCTGCGGCCACGCGGCTTGCGGATCAGACATGGTTGATGCGCCACAAGGGCACGTACCGCGTCATAATTACCGACATGACTGCTGCTGAGGGCGTGCTGGCCATTATGGGCCCCAAAGCCCGCGATCTACTTCAAAAGGTCTCTCCCAATGATTTCTCCAACGCGGTCAATCCGTTTGGAACCGCCCAAGAGATCGAGATCGGTATGGGCCTCGCCCGCGCGCACCGCGTCACCTATGTAGGCGAGCTTGGGTGGGAAATTTACGTCAGCACCGACATGGCAGGACACGTGTTCGAAACCCTGATGGATGCTGGTGCCGACATGGGGGTCACACTTTGCGGTATGCACATGATGGACACCTGCCGGATCGAAAAAGGCTTCCGCCACTTTGGCCATGACATCACATCTGAGGATCACGTCATGGAAGCAGGCCTCGGCTTTGCCGTGAAAAAGGACAAGCCTGTCTACATCGGTCGCGACGCTGTCCTGCGCAAGCAAGACGAGGGACTTGCGATGCGGATGCTGCAATTCAAACTGACCGACCGGGAGCCCCTGCTCTATCACGCAGAACCGATCCTAAGGAACGGTGAGGTCGTGGGTTTCCTCACCTCCGGTGCCTATGGGCATACGCTGGGCGGAGCGATGGGGCTGGGATATGTGCCCTGCAAAGGCGAAAGCGTGCAGGAAATCCTTGCCTCCAGCTATGAGATTGAGGTGGCAGGCACGCGCGTGGCCGCAACCGCGAGCCTTAAGCCGATGTACGATCCGAAATCTGAGCGTGTAAAGGTCTGAGGCCGGGCCGCATATCTGGTGATAAAGTTGGGGGGGTCGGCTCCTCCCTCCGTCCCCCCCGCGGGTCCGGGCGCGCACGCCCACCCCAACCTCTGGCGGATCATCCACGATGATCCAAAGCTGTCACTTAGAATGGGTGCGTCTCATGCGGGTGTTGTACCCGCTCCGGCGCGCCCCAAGTGTGAACGGCAGGTAACCATAAGTTTCCACCGCTGAATACCAAAAAATACGCTGCACTGCGGCGTGACCTGCGCGTAAAGAGCCCAGGCCACTGGGTTTCTTGGGACAGATCGGCGGCACCTTGCCGAAGCGGCGGCAAAGCCTGTGCATCACACTCAGCTGGTCGCGATTTCGACCGCACCCGCTACATCCGCGACCACCTTTTCCAACAGGTCCGCATCTTCACATTCCGCCATCACACGGATCAACGGTTCGGTGCCTGACTTGCGGATCAATAAACGCCCGGACCCTTCTAGCTCTGTCTCAGCGGCAGAAATTGCCGCCTGCACACTGGCATCATCCAGCGGCAGCTGACCGGCTGCGAACCGAACATTCACCAGTTTTTGCGGCACCGGGTCAAAGTTTTGCATCAGATCCGAGGCTTTGCGCCCGGTCAAAACCATCTCAGCCAAAAACTGTAGACCCGCGATAAGGCCATCGCCCGTTGTGGCGTAGTCAGTCATCACGATATGGCCAGATTGCTCGCCCCCAAGGTTCAGCTTGCCCTTGCGCATAGCCTCCACAACGTGGCGGTCCCCTACAGGTGTGCGGTGCAACAGGATTGCGCGCTCCGCGAGGAAACGCTCCAGCCCGAGGTTGGACATCACGGTCGCGACAAGCGCGGGGCCGTGCAGTCGCCCCTCATCTGCCCAACGCGCAGCAAACAAAGCCATCAGTTGATCGCCGTCCGCCAGTGTTCCGGTCTCATCCAAGATCAAGACCCGATCCGCATCACCATCAAGGCAGATCCCGATATCGGCCCCATGCGCCACCACCTGCTCGGCCGCTGTGGCCGTATAAGTTGAACCGCATTTGTCATTGATGTTGTGCCCATTGGGCGAGACACCGACCGGGATTACCTCTGCGCCCAACTCCCAAAGGACCTCGGGCGCGACCTTGTAGGCCGCACCATTTGCGCAATCGATAACGACCTTTAGGCCGTCTAGCCGCAGGCCATCGGGAAAGGTGGTCTTAGCGTATTCGATGTAGCGGCCAAGTCCATCATCGATCCGCTTGGCGCGGCCAATGTTTTCCGCGGCGGCAGGTTCTACACCACTCTCAACAAGGGCGGAAATCTCAGCTTCCGCCTCATCACTCAGCTTATACCCATCGGGTCCGAAGAACTTGATGCCGTTGTCATGCGCCGGGTTATGAGAGGCCGAAATCATCACCCCAAGATCCGCACGCATCGAATGGGTCAACATGCCCACCGCAGGCGTCGGGATCGGTCCCAGCAGCAAGACGTTCATCCCCGTAGAGGTCAGCCCCGCCGTCAGTGCGTTTTCGAGCATATAGCCAGACAGGCGCGTATCCTTGCCAATGACCACGCGGTGCTGGGCAGAACGGTCCTGACGGAAATACCGCCCCGCCGCTGCGCCAAGACGCAAAGCCATATCAGCAGTCATCGGGTAGCTATTCGCCTTGCCCCGCACCCCATCCGTGCCAAAAAGTGAGCCCATGCCTTGTTCCAATCCATTGCCGCAACTTGCAGTGCCGACGGCCGGACCTCTAACGGGGGGCTTCGACGGCGGATGCCTCAGCATTTTGCCGAACCACATCCCATAGTGTCAGACCTTGGCAGGTACCTGCAACATCGTGCACGCGCAAAATTTGCACCCCGTGCTCAATTGCCGCCAAGCCCAACGCCAAAGAGCCGGGATCGCGGT
>NZ_CEZFMW010000089.1:0-14555 GCF_982993085.1 Thalassobacter sp.
CCAAGCTCGTCTTGCATGGCGGCGTGAAGCTCCGGATCGCTTTCGGCGATGGAGGTGGTGAAAAAACCGGGGGCGCGGTGCGGGGCGTTCATAGGCTCTCTCCTGAGGTGCAGACGTTTTATGTTGCGCGTTGTGTAAGGGGTTGCGCGCCCGGTGGGAAGTCTGGAATGCGCACAAGTATGCGCCGAGAGCGGCAAAAGGGCCCTCTTGTGTTTCGGATCGGCCCGAGTGCAGTGTTTTGGAAACCAACGGAGTGTTTTTGTCATGCCCGCCGCGCGGAATATTTGTTTCATGGCCTCACCGGCTGCCGACGCGCAGGAGGCATTGGCGGCACTGACTGCCCGCTACGGCCAGTTTGAGCCGCAAGACGCCGATGTGATCGTGGCGTTGGGGGGCGACGGTTTCATGTTGCAAACCCTGCACGGCAGCATGGGGGTCGATGCGCCGGTTTATGGCATGAACCGCGGCACGGTCGGCTTTTTAATGAATGAATACGCTGAAGAAGCGCTGATTGAGCGTCTTGAGGCCGCAGAAGAGGCCGTGACCCACCCGCTTAAGATGACTGCCTGGACGGCTGATGGCAGCTCGGTAGAGGCGCTGGCCATCAACGAGGTGTCCTTGCTGCGTGAAGGGGCGCAGGCCGCCAAGCTGCGCATATCAGTCGACGGACGCGTGCGGATGGATGAATTGGTGTGCGACGGCTGTCTTGTGGCTACGCCGGCAGGATCTACGGCTTACAACTACTCGGCACACGGGCCAATTTTGCCAATCGGTTCAGATGTTTTGGCGGTGACGGCAATGGCGGCGTTTCGGCCCCGGCGCTGGCGTGGGGCGCTATTGCCGTCGGGCGCGGTGGTGCGGTTCGATGTGTTGCAACACGAAAAGCGGCCCGTCCGGGCAGATACCGATTCCCGTTCCGTCAGTGGCGTTGTGCGGGTCGATATCCATTCGGAGACCGCAATCGCGCATCGTTTGCTGTTTGACCCCGGTCACGGTTTGGAAGAACGGCTTCTGCGAGAGCAATTCACCTAGGCCGTTTGTTATGCGGCGGGGTGCCGCGTACGAAGATGCAATTTCCAGTGGTGGGCCGCTTTGGTTTCCGATAGGAAATAAATAGTTTAATGGTGAACCATTTCTGAAGGGGAGGGAATATGGCCGAGGAATTCAAAGAAAGCCTGCGCACAGCGGCACTGCGGTATCACGCCGAAGGCAAGCCGGGCAAGCTGGAGATCCGGGCCACCAAGCCCTTGGCCAACGGACGTGACCTAGCGCGGGCCTACAGCCCCGGGGTCGCAGATGCCTGCACCGAAATCGTCGCCGACAAGGCCAATGCTAACCTTTATACCGCGCGCGGAAACCTTGTGGCCGTTGTGACCAACGGCTCGGCGGTTCTGGGGCTTGGCAACATCGGCGCGCTGGCCTCCAAGCCGGTGATGGAAGGCAAGGCAGTTCTGTTTAAGAAGTTTGCTGACATCGATTGCTTCGACATTGAACTGAACGAATCTGATCCAGAGCGGCTGGCCGACATTGTCTGTGCGCTTGAGCCCACGTTTGGGGCTATCAACCTTGAGGACATCAAGGCGCCCGATTGTTTTATCGTTGAAAAAATTTGCCGTGAGCGGATGAACATCCCTGTTTTCCATGATGACCAGCACGGCACCGCGATTGTAGTGGGTGCTGCTGCGTTGAACGCGCTTAAGGTGGTCGGCAAGGATTGGGCTGACATCAAAGTCGTGTCCACAGGTGGTGGGGCGGCTGGCATCGCCTGCCTGAATATGCTGCTTAGCCTCGGGGTTAAGCGTGAAAACGTCTATCTGTGCGACATCGCAGGCCTTGTCTACGAAGGCCGGACCGAGGAAATGACGCCCCAAAAGGCGGCCTATGCGCAGGGCACCACGCCCGCAAGCCTTGGTGATGTGATTGAAGGGGCTGATCTGTTTTTGGGTCTTTCCGGTCCTGGCGTGCTAAAGCCCGAAATGGTCGCCAAAATGGCCAAACGCCCGATTGTTTTCGCGCTGGCAAACCCCACACCGGAAATCCTGCCCGAAGAGGTCCGCAGTGTCGCCCCTGACGCGCTGATTGCTACAGGGCGCAGTGATATTCCCAACCAAGTTAACAACGTTTTGTGCTTTCCGTTCATCTTCCGTGGCGCGCTAGACGTCGGCGCGACTGAGATCAATGAGGCCATGAAGATTGGCTGTGTCGAAGGGATTGCCGCCCTTGCACGCGCCACCACCAGTGCCGAGGCCGCCGCGGCCTATGCGGGCGAGCAGCTGACATTTGGGCCTGACTACCTGATCCCCAAGGCGTTTGACCCCCGTTTGATGGGCGTCGTGGCCAGCGCTGTGGCTAAGGCCGCAATGGAAAGTGGTGTTGCCACCAAGCATGTCGATATCGAAGATTACAAAGAGCAGCTTGACGGTTCGGTCTTCAAATCTGCGCTCATCATGCGGCCCGTGTTCGCAGCGGCGGCCAATGCTGAACGCCGGATCGTTTTTGCCGAGGGCGAGGATGTTCGCGTCTTGCACGCAGCCCAAGCCGTGGTTGAGGAAACCACCGATGTGCCAATCCTGATCGGGCGGCCCGAAGTGATCGAGGCCCGTGCCGAGAAAGCGGGCCTGACCGTCAAACCCGGTCGCGATTTTGAGATCGTGAACCCGCAAAGTGATGCCCGCTATCGCGAATACTGGGAAACCTACCACGGCCTGATGGCGCGCCGCGGGGTGGCCCCCGATCTGTCGCGCGCGATCATGCGCACGAACACCACTGCGATTGGCGCGGTGATGGTGCAACGGGGCGAAGCGGATTCGGTCATTTGCGGCACCTTTGGTCAGTTTCTGTGGCACCTGAACTACATTGAACAAATCCTTGGCCGCGACGGACTTAGCCCGGTTGGCGCCCTCAGCCTGATGATCCTAGAGGATGGGCCGTTGTTCATCGCGGACACACACGTCCACGCAGAACCAACGCCCGAGCAGATCGTTAAGTCTGTCATTGGGGCCGCGCGTCACGTGCGGCGGTTCGGGGTGGAGCCCAAGGTGGCGCTGTGCTCTGGCTCTCAGTTCGGGAACCTCGACAGCCGATCTGGTCGTGTCATGCGCGAGGCGCTGCGCCAATTGGATGCGCAACAGCTTGATTTTGCTTATGAAGGTGAAATGCACGTCGACAGTGCACTCGACCCAGAACTGCGCGATCGCTACCTGCCTTGTTCACGCCTAGAGGGCGCGGCAAACGTGTTGGTCTTTGCGTCTACCGATGGGGCGGGTGCTGCACGCAACATCCTCAAAATGCGCGGTGGCGGCCTAGAGGTCGGGCCGATCTTGATGGGCATGGGCAACAAGGCGCAGATCGTAACGCCATCGATTACGGCGCGCGGGCTGCTAAATATTTCGGCCTTGGCGGGGACACCGGTGAAATCCTACGGGTAGGGCACTGGCATCCGGGCGTGTGGGCGTCTATCACGGGCGCAAACCAAATATGAGGCCTCCATGTCCGCCCACGGCACCCCCATTCCGATGACCTCCCGCCCTTGTGGCCCGCTCAAGGGCGAGGCCCACGTGCCCGGCGATAAGTCGATCTCTCACCGCTCGCTCATCTTGGGCGCCATGTCGGTCGGAGAAACTATTGTCACCGGGCTGCTGGAGGGGCAGGACGTTCTGGACACGGCCAAGGCCATGCAGGCTTTTGGGGCTGACATCACGCGTGATGAGGATGGCACATGGCATGTGCACGGCGTTGGCGTCGGCGGCTTTGCCGAGCCTGATCAAGTAATTGACTGCGGCAATTCCGGAACCGGTGTGCGGTTGATCATGGGCTGTATGGCGACGTCTGACATGGCGGTGACGTTTACGGGCGACGCCAGTTTGAACAAACGTCCTATGGCGCGCGTGACGGATCCGCTTGCGTTGTTTGGTGCGCAAGCGGTCGGTCGCTCTGGCGGGCGCTTGCCCATGACGGTTGTGGGCGCGGCGGACCCTGTGCCGGTGCGCTATGTCGTGCCTGTGCCCTCGGCCCAAGTGAAATCAGCGGTTTTGCTGGCGGGGTTAAACGCGCCGGGCCAGACGGTTGTGATTGAAAAAGAAGCGACCCGCGACCACACAGAGCGGATGCTTGCGGGCTTTGGTGCAGAAATCTCCGTGGTCGACACGCCGGAGGGGCGCGAAATCACTCTAACCGGCCAGCCCGAGCTGCGTGCCCAAACCATCGTCGTGCCCCGTGATCCGTCCAGTGCTGCCTTCCCGGTGTGTGCGGCGCTGATCGTGCCAGGCTCGGATGTGTTGGTGCCTAATATTGGCCTTAACCCCACACGCGCGGGTCTCTTTGAGACGCTGCGCGATATGGGGGCAGACCTGACCTATGAAAACCTCCGAGAGGAGGGGGGCGAGCCGGTCGCCGACCTGCGAGCGCGGTATTCGCCCAATATGCGTGGTATCGAAGTGCCACCCGCCCGTGCGGCGAGCATGATTGATGAATACCCCGTTCTATCGGTCGTGGCGTCCCACGCCACGGGGCGCACCGTGATGCGCGGTGTCAAAGAACTGCGTGTTAAGGAATGTGACCGTATCGATGCGATGGCCAAGGGGCTGCGGGCCTGTGGTGTCACCGTGGAGGAAGGTCCTGACTGGTGGGAGGTTGAGGGCATGGGCCCCGGTGCCATGCCCGGCGGCGCTACGGTCGAGGTTTTCCTTGATCACCGTATCGCAATGTCATTTCTTGTGGCGGGCATGGCAGCAAAAGCTGCCATCACTGTCGAAGACGGTGGGCCAATCGCCACGTCTTTCCCGATTTTCGAGGGATTGATGGGGGATTTGGGCGCGGACTTGGTGCAAGCCTAATAACGTTGGGGGCCGGGTCCCGTAAGGGCTTCGGCTCAGGAAAGGAACGCGCATTGCAACGGGGCGGATGTTTGTGTGGGGCGATCACCTACGAGGTCGCGGGCGCATTGGGCCCGGTGACCGCGTGCCATTGCACCCAGTGCCGCAAGCAGACCGGCCACTACGCGGCTGCCGTGCCTGCACCTTGGGCGGATGTCACACTGTCTGGCACGCCGACTTGGTACAACAGCACACCTAGCGCCCGGCGCGGGTTTTGCGGAACCTGCGGCAGCTACTTGTTTTGGGAAGAATACGATGGATTGGTCTATTTAATGGCCGGCGCGTTCGACGCACCAACTGGGCTGCGAATGGATGGTCACATCTACTATGCCGATAAAGGCGATTACTACACAGCGGGCGAGGATTTACCCTGTTTTGCACAAGGTCGCTCCGGGCCAGAGGTACCATCATGAGGTTTACGGTTGCGATTGATGGCCCGGCGGCTGCGGGCAAAGGCACAATTTCCAAGGCGGTCGCTGCGCATTTTGACCTCGCGCACTTGGACACAGGGCTGCTCTATCGCGCGGTTGGCCGCAAAGTCTTGGATGCAGGCATGGACCCGGTTCAGGCAGCAAAAACACTGATGGCCGACGACTTGAATGCGGAAGGCTTGCGCACCTCTGCTGTGGCGCAGGCCGCAAGCAAGGTCGCCGTGATCGCAGACGTGCGCGCCGCCCTCGTGGATTTTCAGCGGGCGTTTGCGACGCGCTCAGGTGGCGCGGTTCTGGATGGGCGCGATATCGGCACGGTTATTTGCCCGCGTGCGGAAGCCAAGCTTTATGTCACTGCGCGTGCCGAAATTCGGGCGCATCGCCGTTGGCTGGAGCTATCGGAAAAAGACCCGAGCATTACGCTTGAACAAGTTTTGGCCGACGTAGAGGCGCGCGACGCACGCGACCGCGACCGCACCGAGGCGCCCTTGGTTGCCGCGGATGACGCGGTCGTAATTGATACCTCTGATCTGGCAATTCCCGCGGCTGTGGCCAAGGCTGTTGCACATGTTCAGTCGTGTAAAGATATTGTTATCAGTAATTTGTAGAGTAAACTTGATGTTATAGGCTAAGGCGCACACGATGTTGTGCTTTGGTTGATGGCGCGGTGCGTTCTAGGATTCTCCTGTTCGACAGGAGATTTGATATGCGCATTCTGCCCACCCTCATCATTGCAGCGGCCCTTGCTGCCTATGGGTTTATTACCTCCGCTGATGCGGAGGAACGTCCCATGACGCTTGAACGGATGGGCGCGATTGTCCAAACCATCGACCCAGAGGCGCAGGTATTCGCCACGGGATTTCAGCTCACGATTGAGGACGTCCCGGTCATCATTGTTTCGGACCCCGCCGCCGACCGCATGCGTGCCATGGTTCCCATCCGGAGTGCCGAAGGGTTGGAGCCGGACGAATTGATGCGGCTTATGCAGGCCAATTTCGACACCGCTCTTGATGCCCGATATGCTGTCGCAAACGGGCGGTTGTGGGGCACCTTTATCCATCCGCTCAGCCCGTTAGAGCGGGAGCAATTCATTTCCGCGTTAATCCAAACGGTCAATTTGGCCCGAACCTATGGCACGCTTTATTCTGGTGGGGCGCAGACCTTTGGAGGGGGCGACAGCAACGGCCTTTATCAAGATCTTTTCAGCGAATTGCTGCGCAAAGGTGAGGACATTTAAGTGGCCACAGGCCCGTGTTTGGGGTAGGCTACTGAAATAAGCCCGAAAAGGGCACGAGCAGAACATAATAGACCAAAGCAGGCATCCCATGACGGAAATGGCCCATGGCACGGTTATCGTGCAACCGGGCGAGGCGATCCTCTCGCGCTGGTGGCGCACAGTGGACCGTGTCACCCTGACATGTATTTTCATCCTTTTTGCGATCGGCCTTTTGTTAGGCTTTGCGGCCTCACCCCCACTGGCAGAGCGCAATGGCCTGATGCCATTCCACTACGTGCTGCGGCAGGGTGTGTTTGGCATGATGGCGTTGTCGGTGATGTTGGTCGTGTCGATGCTATCACCCACGCAATTGCGCAGGCTTGGGGTGCTGGGCTTTTTCGCGGCATTTCTAGCGGTGGCGATGCTGCCGGTTTTTGGCACTGATTTTGGCAAGGGGGCCACGCGGTGGTTCTCATTGGGGTTCGTGTCCGTGCAGCCCTCTGAGTTCCTCAAACCCGTTTTCGTCATTCTGTGCGCATGGTTGATGGCCGCGAGCCAAGAGTTGAACGGCCCTCCGGGTAAGACTTTCTCCTTCATTGTTGCCGTGTGCACGGTTGGCTTTTTGGCCACCCAGCCTGACTTTGGCCAATCCGCGCTGATCATCGCGGCGTGGTCGACGCTGTATTTCGTGGCCGGTGCGCCGATGATTTTGCTGACCGGGTGCATCGGGTTGGTCGTGGCGGGGGGCGTTGTCGCCTATTCCTCGTCCGAACACTTTGCGCGGCGCATTGACGGTTTTCTCAATCCCGAGGTCGATCCGACCACCCAAATGGGCTTTGCCACGAATGCGATCCGCGAGGGCGGCTTTTTCGGCGCAGGCGTGAATGAGGGGCAGGTCAAATGGTCGTTGCCCGACGCACATACTGATTTCATCATTGCCGTGGCGGCAGAAGAATACGGCCTGATCCTTGTTTGGATCATCATCGGATTGTTCGCGCTGATAACGGTCCGCTCGCTCTTTCGCCTGATGCGAGAGCGGGATCCGTTCATTCGCCTTGCTGGTACGGGCTTGATCACGTTGTTCGGGCTTCAAGCCTTTATTAACTTGGGCGTGGCAGTGCGGGTTTTGCCTGCCAAGGGGATGACGCTGCCGTTCGTAAGTTACGGGGGGTCATCGCTGATTGCGATGGGGATCCTCGTGGGGATGCTGCTGTGCTTTACCCGCACGCGGCCCCAAGGTGAAATCGGTGACATGCTGAGGCGCCGTTGATGGGCCCGTTGTTGGTTATCGCGGCTGGCGGCACGGGCGGGCATATGTTTCCCGCGCAGGCCTTGGCCGAAGACATGCTGGCGCGTGGTTGGCGGGTGGTTTTGTCGACTGATGCACGCGGCGCGCGCTATGCGGGCGGGTTCCCGGATGCGGTTGAAAGGCGTGTGGTTTCATCGGCAACTTTCGCGCGTGGTGGGGGGCTGGCCAAGGCGCTTGTACCATTTCGCATCCTGCGCGGGGTGTTTGCTGCACGCGCAGATTTTAAACGCGACAAGCCTGCGGTTGTGGTGGGCTTTGGCGGCTACCCCTCGATCCCGGCACTTGGCGCTGCCGTTTTGATGAAACTGCCCACAATTATTCATGAACAAAATGGTGTGCTGGGTCGGGTGAACACGTTGCTTGCGCCGCGCGTATCGGTGGTGGCTGCCGGTACATGGCCCGTGGCTGTGCCCGACGGTGTTGAGCCTGTGCATGTGGGTAATCCTGTGCGCGCGTCTATAGCGGAGCGCGCGGGCGCGGGCTACATCCCACCGGGTGATTACCCGTTGCGCATTGTTGTGATCGGCGGCTCTCAGGGCGCGCGCATCCTTTCGGATGTGGTGCCTGCTGCCATCGGTCAACTGCCTACTGCATTGCGAGACCAGATCAAGGTCGAACAACAGGCGCGTGCCGAGGATATTGCGCGCGTTACTCAGGCCTACGCTGACATTGATGTCCGGGCTGAGGTCGCACCGTTCTTTGATGACATCCCCAAACGGTTCACTGAGGCGCAACTGGTCATCTCCCGCTCGGGTGCGTCGACCGTTGCGGATATCAGTGCGATTGGACGACCCTCGATCCTTGTGCCGTTTGCCGCAGCCACAGGGGATCACCAAACGGCCAATGCACGCGGCCTCGTAGATGCCAACGCCGCGATCATGATGCCCGAAAGCAGATTTACCCCTGCAGCCTTGGCCGAGCAGATTGCCACGGTCTTGGGCAGCCCCGAGGGGGCACAGAAAATGGCCATTGCGGCGCGGGGGCAGGGGCGTATGGATGCCGCCCAAGCGCTTGGCGCCTTGGTCCAAGAGCTAGCACATACAGGAGCGCGCTAATGAACACCGCAACCAAACTGCCCCAGGCGCTGGGGCCCATTCACTTTGTGGGCATCGGTGGCATTGGCATGTCGGGTATTGCAGAGGTGTTGGTTGAGCACGGCTATACTGTTCAGGGATCTGACCTGAAGGCGAGCAAGATCACCAAGCGGCTTGAGGCGTTGGGGGCCACGGTGTTCGTGGGCCAACGCGCCGAAAATCTTGAGGGCGTCGAGGTTGTCGTGATTTCAAGCGCGATCAAACCGGGAAATCCCGAGCTGGATGCGGCGCGCCTAGCTGGGCTGCCCGTTGTGCGTCGCGCCGAGATGCTGGCCGAATTGATGCGGCTTAAGTCCAACATCGCCGTTGCCGGAACCCATGGCAAGACGACCACAACTACGATGGTCGCAGCCCTTTTGGATGAGGGCGGGATTGACCCGACCGTTATCAACGGCGGGATTATTCACGCCTATGACAGCAATGCGCGCATGGGCTCGGGCGAATGGATGGTGGTCGAAGCGGATGAAAGCGACGGCACGTTCAACCGTTTGCCCGCGACAATCGCGATCGTGACCAATATCGATCCCGAACACATGGAACATTGGGGCACAATCGAAAACCTGCGGGCGGGTTTTGATGATTTTGTCTCGAACATCCCATTCTACGGTTTGGCGGTATGCTGCACCGACCACCCTGAGGTGCAGGCGTTGGTTGGTCGGATCACGGACCGGCGGGTCATGACATTCGGCTTTAACGCGCAGGCGGATGTGCGTGCGATGAACCTGACATTTGAAGCAGGTGTGGCGCATTTTGATATCCATATTCAGGCTGAGGATGAAGTTATCAAAGATTGCACGCTGCCCATGCCCGGTGATCACAACGTGTCAAATGCGCTGGCGGGTGTTGCCGTGGGGCGGCACCTGGGCATGACACTGGAGCAGATCAAACAGGGTCTGGCTGCATTCAAGGGCGTTAACCGCCGCTTTACCAAAGTTGGTGAGTGGAAGGGCATTCCAATTATCGACGACTATGGTCACCATCCTGTTGAGATCGCAGCCGTGCTGCGCGCGGCGCGGCAAAGTGTGGGTGACGGTGGCCGGGTCATTGCGGTGCACCAACCGCACCGTTTTTCGCGCCTGCATACGCTCTTTGATGATTTTTGCAGCTGCTTTAACGACGCCGATGTTGTTGGCATCGGTGAGGTTTTTGCCGCCGGTGAGGACCCCATTGAAGGAGCAGGCCGCGATGATCTGGTTGCGGGGCTTATCCGCCACGGCCATCGCCACGCGCGGGCCGTCACATCCGAAGATGACCTTGAACGTCTGGTGCGGGAACAGGCGCGCGAAGGCGATATCATTATCTGCCTCGGTGCGGGGACGATTTCGGCTTGGGCCAACGGGCTGCCAAAGCGCCTTGCCGCGGGCGAATAGCCGCTATTCTGCGGCGTCAAGCAAGGCCTGCGCCGCAGCGCGCGCGGCCTCAGTGATCGTGTCACCAGCCAACATTCGAGCGATTTCATCGAGGCGCGCGTCGTCACCAAGGGGCGTGACACTCGACAACGTGGCCTCATCCACGACCCGCTTGGCAACCTGCCAGTGATGCGCGCCAAGGGCCGCAACCTGTGGGGAGTGGGTCACGACCAAAACTTGCCCGCCATCCGCCAAAGTCTTGAGCCGGCGCCCAACAGCATCCGCTGTGGCACCACCCACGCCGCGGTCGATTTCATCAAAGATCATCGTGGTCGATAGATCATCGCCCGCCAAACAGACCTTTAGTGCCAGCAAAAACCGTGACAATTCCCCGCCCGAGGCGATCTTGTTCAACGGCCCTGCTGGGGCGCCGGGGTTGGTGGCGACCTCGAATGCGATGGCGTCTATGCCCTCGGGGCCTTTCGGGGCCTCGGTCAAACGGGTGACGAATACGGCGCGCTCCATCTTGAGCGGGGCGAGTTCTGCGGCCATGGCCGCGTCCAGCCGCTTGGCAGCTTTTGCACGCAAGTCGGACAGGGTCATTGCGGCGGCGTCATAATCCGCGCCCGTGTCGGTCACGGCGCGACGAAGGGCTGCGATATCGCCCTCAGATGCGTCTAGGGCATCCAGCTTGGCACGCAAATTCGCCGCCAGAGCGGGTAATTCTTCGGGCGATACATCGTGTTTGCGGGCAAGCGCCCGTAGAGCAAAAAGACGCTCCTCAACGGTTTCCAACTCAAACGGATCGAAGGATAATTTATCAAGGCACGCCTCAACCCCGGCTTGTGCTTCACCCAGTTCGACCTGTGCGCGCCCCAATGCATCAAGGGCCGCATCCAGTGCACCCTCGGCCTTGTCCCGCGCCCCATCCAGCCAGCGTACCGCGTCGCTCATCCGGCCCTCGGCGCCGTTGAGGCCGATCGCCTCTAGGCCGTTTGTCACGTCCTCACGGATACGTTCAGCGCCCTGCATCATCCGGCGTCGGGCGTCGAGCGTATCGTCTTCGCCCGGTTGAGGGTCAAGCGCTTCTAGCTCGGCTGCTGCGTGACGCAGGTACTCTTCTTCTGCGCGAGTTTCGGCCAAAAGCGCCTCTGCCTTGCTCAACGCGGTTTGAGCGGCGGCATGGGCCCGCCAAGCGGTGCGAACCTTAGCGAGCAAGGCGGTAGAGCCCGCGAAACTGTCTAGCAACGTGCGGTGGCCACGTGTGTTCAACAGACCGCGGTCGTCATGCTGACCATGCAATTCCACCAGCGTTTCTGAAAGCGCACGCAGCACCTCGCCTGAACACCGACGGTCGTTGACCCAAGCTGTCTTTCGCCCATCGCGCGTATTGACGCGACGCATGATGACCGTGCCGTCTTCATCCGGCAGGCCCGCCTCTTGTAAAATCGCATGTGCCGCATGATCGGGGCCTAACGCAAACTCGGCCACGACCTCACCCTGATCGGCCCCGGCCCGAACAAGTTCCGCACGCCCGCGCCAGCCCAAAACAAACCCCAACGAGTCGAGCAAAATGGATTTACCCGCGCCGGTTTCACCGGTCAGAACATTCAGACCCGGCTGAAATGCCAGTTCCAAATGATCAATAATCAGCATGTTTCGGATATCGAGCGCGCGCAGCATTTATTCGAGCCTCGTGTCGGATGGGGTCAGGCCCACCCCCCGGTTACAACCACGCGCCACGAATTGTGCGGCGATAAATGTCGACCAACCAGCCGGTGCCGCGAGGTGCTGCATCCAGCCCTTGACCGGTCAACTGCTTGAAGGCGTCGTCATAGAAAGGCGAGCTTTGGAAGTTATAGCCAAGGATCGCGCCGGCGGTCTGTGCTTCATCCCGCAGGCCAAGGCTGAGGTAGGCCTCAACCAAGCGCATCAGGGCTTCGGGCGTGTGGCTCGTGGTCTCAAAGTCTTGGACGACGGCGCGAAAGCGATTGATGGCGGCAGGGTAGTGCCCACGCTTGAGGTAATAGCGCCCGATTTCCATCTCTTTGGCGGCAAGGTGGTCAAACGCTAGATCGAATTTTAGGATCGAAGAGCGCGCGTATTCTGAGCCGGGGTAGCGTTCGATCACGGTCCGCAAGGCTTGGAGTGCTTGGAACGTCAGGCCTTGGTCGCGGCCCACTTGGTCGATTTGATCATAGTAGGAGAGTGCGAGAAGGTACTGCGCGTAGGCCGCGTCTTCGTCTGCTGGGTAAAAGTCGATAAACCGTTGGGCGGCCGCACGAGAATTCTCATAGTCGCCATCGGTATGGTAAGAAAACGCGGCCATGATTAGGGCCCGCTTGGCCCAATCGGAATAGGGGTAAAGCCGCTCAACCTCATTGAACAGGCGCGCGGCCTCTTCTGGTTCATCGCTGGCCAACTGCACTTCGGCGCGCTGGAAAATTTCTTGGGGGCCAAGGCTTTGCAGCACTTCGGCATCTGTTGGACCCTGCGAACACGCCGACAAAAGCGCCACGAGGGCCGCGCTCAGCAGTATTGATTTCCCGCCTGTCATTCGATCATGGCCTCTTGCCCTGTCAGGTGCCGTTCCCTTGGTCGGGAACTTGTTAAGGGTCTAGCATAGGACGTGGAGGGACAAAAGTGGGATTGGGCGTTGGTCCGCGCTCAAACCGCAGCCAAATCCGACATGTGCAGGCCGGCGCCGGGCAGATTGTCGAGCTGCGTTTGTGAGCACGTTACAATGCGGTAGGCCAGTGGATCAGCAAATAGCGCGTGCAGCAACTTGTTGGTCAACGTGTGGCCCGCACGCACGCCCGTATAGCGCCCCAAAAGCGGGGCACCAGCCAGCGCCAGATCACCAAGCGCGTCGAGCATTTTGTGGCGCACGGCCTCATCCGCGTGACGCAAACCGCCGGGCGACAACACTTGGTCCCCATCCACAACCACCGCGTTGTCATAGGTTCCGCCAAGGGCAAGGCCGTTTTCGCGCATCATTTCAACATCGGCTTGGCGGCAAAATGTACGGCTATTTGCAAGTTCGCGCACAAAGGTACCGTTCGCCAGCACTAGACGTTTTTCTTGGTGGCCAATAGCGGCATCTGCGAAGTCGATGGAAAAGTCCATCTCCGTGGTTTTGGCGGGCGACAGGCTTGCGGTGCTGTTACCGTCTGTCACGCTGACTTGGCGCAAAACTTCGATGGCATGCACCGGCGCATCCAGCACCTGAAGGCCACGTTTCATGATTGCTTCTACAAAAAGGGCGGCTGAGCCGTCTAGGATAGGAACCTCTGGGCCGTCAATTTCAAGCAGTGCGTTGTGCACGCCGCAGCCCGCGAGTGCAGCCATGACATGTTCGACCGTGGACATCTCGATGCCGTCGGCGTTCACCAAGCGGGTGCAGAGGGGCGACTGGATCGCAGAATTGTAGCGCGCCGGGATCATCGCATCGCTGTCCGTAACGTCCGTCCGGCGGAACCAGATCCCGTAGGATGCTGAGGCTGGATGGATCGTCATGCGAACTGGGGCGCCCGAGTGAAGGCCAACGCCAGTAAAGCGGATCAGAGATTTAAGAGTTGTTTGCACGCGGTGCCCCAATAAACGCGAGGTTTGCCCCGCTGACATTTGACCATTTTGCTATCTGTTGCTGGTTTATGCCGCAATTAACGGTTTGTGACGCCCTGCAACATTGGCAAAACCCGTCGGCGGAAAATTGCCGCTCTGCGGCGTAATCGTATTTAAGTCGTTGATACAATAGAAAAGAAGCGACTGTTATCCACAGTCGCTTCTCAACAATTCGTTACGGGTTGACCTGGCGTTAATTGGCCTGCCGACGAAGGAATGCAGGGATTTCGATCCGGTCATCCTCGGGGTTATCGCCGATTGTCTCGCCGCGATGGGCTGCACCAGTGCTCTGTTGGCTGGGCCGCTGAGCGGTCATGGGCGGCTCTTCGGTGTGACCCGTCATGCGACCGATCAGACCACCGATCCCACCAAACCGTGCCTTCTCAGGCTCGGATGTTGGTGCGGGGGCACCACGGCGTTCACCGCGAACGACAGCTGCACGCAGCTGAGCCATTTGTTCAGGCGAAGGGCCGGGCGCTGCCATGCGGGGCTCCGCCACGTAGGCTTCGGGCTCGGGCTCTGCGAATGCGGCGGAACGTGTTGGTTCGGGCGCGGGCTGGTAGGCCGGGGGTGGCAGGTCGTCCGAGCTTAGAATGTTTTCAGGGTTGTCCTGATGATCATTCATTTCCATCGAGTCGAAAAAGCTTGGCTCTTGTGG
>NZ_CEZFMW010000090.1:0-7761 GCF_982993085.1 Thalassobacter sp.
ACGTCGTCGTGGTCGGCGCCCAATGGGGCGATGAAGGCAAAGGCAAAATCGTAGACTGGCTGAGCGAGCGGGCGGATATCATCTGTCGCTTTCAGGGCGGTCACAATGCAGGCCACACGCTTGTAGTAGGCGAAACGGTTTACAAACTGCATGCGCTGCCTTCGGGTGTTGTGCGCGGCGGCAAGCTGTCGGTAATTGGTAACGGTGTCGTTCTCGACCCGTGGCATCTCCTGCGGGAGATTGAGACGATCCGCGCCCAAGGTGTTGAGATTTCGCCTGAGTCGCTGATGATTGCGGAAAACACGCCGCTGATCCTGCCAATCCATGGTGAACTTGACCGCGCCCGCGAAGAAGCCGCGAGCAAAGGCACCAAGATCGGGACAACGGGCCGCGGCATTGGACCCGCTTACGAAGATAAAGTCGGTCGCCGCGCCGTGCGCGTTGCCGATCTGGCTGATGACGCGACGCTTGTAGCCCGTGTGGACCGCGCATTGCAGCACCATGATCCGCTGCGCAAAGGTCTCGGGATTGAGGCCATCGATCGCGACGCGCTGATTGCTGCGCTGCGCGATATTGCCGGAAAAATCCTGCCCTACGCCGCGCCCGTCTGGAAAGTGCTCAACGAGCAACGCAAAGCCGGCAAGCGCATTTTGTTCGAAGGTGCCCAAGGCGCGCTGTTGGATATTGATTTCGGGACGTACCCGTTTGTGACGTCTTCCAACGTGATTGCGGGTCAGGCGGCCACCGGCGTGGGCATTGGTCCCGGCTCGGTCGATTATGTCCTTGGCATCGTAAAGGCCTATACCACACGCGTCGGCGAAGGCCCGTTCCCGACGGAGCTTGAAGATGCCGATGGTCAGCGTTTGGGTGAACGCGGCCATGAGTTTGGCACAACGACGGGGCGCAAACGTCGCTGCGGTTGGTTTGATGCAGCCCTTGTGCGGCAGACGTGCGCAGTGTCTGGGGTCACCGGAATTTCGCTGACGAAGCTAGACGTGCTGGACGGGTTTGAGACGCTCAAGATTTGTGTGGGTTATGATCTGGACGGCACGCGGATGGATTATCTGCCCACCGCCGCCGATGAGCAGGCGCGTTGTGTTCCAATCTACGAAGAAATGGACGGCTGGTCGGAATCGACCGAAGGTGCGCGGTCTTGGGCGGACCTGCCTGCCGCTGCGATCAAATATGTGCGCCGGGTCGAAGAGTTGATCCAATGCCCCGTCGCGCTATTGTCCACTTCGCCGGAGCGTGATGACACCATTTTGGTGACGGACCCCTTCGCGGATTGATCGCATCGCCCGAATGGGCGTGTCACATTTGCCATTCGGGCGCGCCTTTGGGGGCGTCCAAACTGCCCTAAGGAGTGCCCCATGGCCCTGAGCTACAAAGCCCGTCGTCGTTGGTCGTTGGTCATCCTGCTTGTCGGGTTGCCTGCCTACATTGTCACCGCGGTGACAATTGTGAACTGGCTGGAGCGCCCGCCGCTTGTGGTGGAACTGTTCGTGTACATCGCCCTTGGCGTCATCTGGGCGTTTCCATTCAAGTCCGTGTTCAAAGGGATCGGTCAGGCCGATCCTGATGCGCAGTCCAAGGACTAGGCCCGCGCCCATCGTGGCTGTCGCACATTAAATCTCGAAAAAATGGCGGAAGGATCGTAAGGATCCCTTCCGCCAGTTTGTTTGGAACGAGCTTCCAAAAGCGTGAGGGGGCGCCTTGATGCTGCGCCCGCCTTTTATCCGTGGGGCGCCGCAGTTGGCCGCCCCGGTGGGATTAGCTTGCGGACCGTTTGGCCGCAGGTTCCGCGTAGCGCGATGTCCGTGTCAGTTCGAACGAGCCGCGCTTGATCTTCTTGATCGTGCCATTGCGCAGAAGTTGGCCAAAGCTGCGCAGGCCCTCTTCGCGGCTGAATGTTTCGTCTGCTTCCATCGCAAGGTGCAGCAGTTTGGGGCGGGAAAAGCTATCGCTGCCTTGCACAAGCTGACTGTACGCGGCGGCGGCTTCTAGGATGTCGACAAGTTCCTTGGCCCCCAGTTCTGTTGCAAAATCCTCAAAATCGGATCCGAGTTCGGCGCGGTCTGCACGATCTTGGCCGGCGGCCGCAGCGACCGAGGCAAGCGTATCACGATCTGTTTCGAAGCTGTCCGTCATCGCGCGGCGGACCCGGCGGGGCAGAATTTTTCCGCCAATAGGCTCTGCAGGTGGGGTGTCGCCATCATTGGTTTCGTCGGGCGAGGGGGCTGCGATATTTTCAAAGCCCTGATCCTGAGGCTCATCGTCCAGATCGTCGAGGCTGTCCTCGTCCGACCCGTCGTCTACGCGCTGCTCGGACACAAGCACGAGGGGAGCGCTATGATCTGGCTGCACGGTTTCTGCGGTTTCGATCTGTGGTTCGGGCATCCGAGGCTCTTGGTCTTTGACGGCGTTGGCCAAATCTTCGCGGTAGGCTTCGGTTTCGTCGCTCTGCTCGGGTGGCGCCACGGACGGGGCGTCGGCGTTGCGAGCAGCGACAGCGGCCTTTAGGTGCGAGATATTTGCATGTGCCCGCGAAGTTTCTGCCCCGTCGAAGCGTGTTTCTGTGGCGTCGAACAGGCGCTCTAGATCTGCGGCATTGTTCATTGCCGTCGCAGGCAGGGCCTCGGCCCGGCGTTTGGCGGTATCGGCTTCGATCCGGGCCAATTCTGCTAGCATATCGGCCTCATCCTCAGGGGAAATCGTGTCATTTTCGACCGAGACGTTTGGCTTGGAGATCTGCATTTTGGCGATGTCTTTTGCGGATTTGAGGACCCTTGTCACGATGGCGCGCGCGATGGGTGCGGGCTTGGCGATCGGAGCGAGGGGGACTGTGTCCTCAATCGTTTTGATCTGGTGGCCATCGTCGATAGTGTCGTCATCAAAATCAGTGACCTCAAAACTGTCCTCGATGATGTCATGCTCAGCCTCAGCCTCAGCCTCAGGCGTTGGTGTGGTGTGGTCATGGGCCAGCAGGGCGGCGATGGTGTCTTCCGCATTTTCGGAGATATCCTCGGCGTGCTGATCCTCGGAATAGGTTTCGATAAAGGCGTCTTCGTCCTCGGGGTCGGTATCTTCGGCGACGACTGCGCGGATACGGGCTAAACGTTCGGCCACGGTCGAGGTGTCCTCGGATGTCTCGGGCGCTGCCTCTTCAGTGATTTCGATCTCGGCTGTAGCCTCTTCGATGATGGCTTCATCCGCTACGTCTTTGGTCGCGTCCTCTGCCTCTTCGAGTGCTTCAGGCGCTTCGACAGTGTCTTCCTCAACCGCCTCAATATCCTCGGTGACCTCTAGCTCGATCTCAACATCGGCAGTTTCTTCGATCTTTTCCGTGATCGGCTCGGGGGCGTCAGTCACTGCATGTGTGGGCCGTAGTGTCACGGCATTGTCGCCCATCTGCGCAGAAACGGAGGCTTGGGTATTCACCTCAGCAATGTGTTTCAGCATGTCGGCGTCTAGCTTCGGAGGCTCTGCCCCAAAGAAACGATCCTCTGATGCGAGGTTGCGAAAATACTCGGAAATGTCTTTCATGGTAGAGAAGGGATCATCAAACCCCTCCAAGGTGCATGAAAATGTGCCATAAGACACTGTGAGAATTTTGCTCGCGTTGACCATTTCTTGCTGCACTTTCTCCCCGGAATGTCCGAGGCTATCCATACCTTGTCAACGATTGGTTAAACAAAACGATTCCAGTTAAAAGGCGACGCGTTTGGGGCGATTTCAGGATGATTAACCACAAATTAGGCATAATTGCGGCGTCGAAAGGGGCTCTGTCTTATGATTGTAACCAGTGAAGCTGGGGTCACCTTGGTGGGGGGCGCACCGATTTCGGCTCAGATGTTGCGCCTGTGCCTTGAGCGTGCGCCCACCTTGGTCGCCGCTGATAGTGGCGCGGGCCGTGCGCTGGAGCTTGGGCATCGCGCAATCGCCACTATCGGAGACCTCGATAGCCTTGGCGCAGACGTGCGCGCACGCCTACCAGCCGACAGCCTGCACCCCATAGCGGAGCAAGACACAACGGATTTTGCCAAGGTTTTGCGTAACGTAGAGGCGCCGTTTTTGTTGGGGATCGGGTTTACCGGCGCTTTGCTGGACCACACTTTGGCCGCCCTGACCACGCTAACGGCCCACAAGGGCGCGCCGTGTGTCCTGGTGTCTGATCATGAGGTGATCATCAACGCCCCGCGGACGTTGTCGCTGAACCTGCCGCTGGGCACGCGGGTATCACTGTATCCTTTGTCGCCCGTCTCGGGGCGGTCCAGCGGGTTGGAATGGCCGATTGAGGGTCTGACGCTTGGGCCGCAAAACCAGTTGGGCACGTCCAATCGCGTGATCGCGCGGGACGTACATTTGGAATTTGATGCGCCCGGAACGCTCGTGTTCTTGCCGCCAAAGATGTTGGATGCAGCACTTATGGGCTTGGGCATTTCCGCTCGCAGCCCCGGCCCGGGCGGTTTATAGAGAACGCGCTTGCCACCTTTTACCCAAGGATTCTGCCGTGCCTGCTGATCTGAACCCCATCGAAAAAGCAAAATATGTCTCCGCGCGCCGGGCGGTTGATTACGTTGAAGACGGGATGCGCGTCGGATTGGGCACCGGCTCAACGGCGGCGTGGATGGTGCGCTGCTTGGCTGAAATGGTGCGCAACGACGGGTTGAACATTACGGGCGTGGCGACATCGACCCGGACGGCTGAATTGGCGACTTCGCTGGGCATCAAGGTTGTTGACCTGAACGAGGCCAAGTGGCTGGACGTCACAATCGACGGCGCAGATGAGTTTGACGACAACTTGACCCTGATCAAGGGGGGCGGTGGCGCGCTGCTGCAAGAAAAGATCGTGGCCACGGCCAGCGATAAAATGGTCGTGATTACGGACCCCACCAAGCACGTCAAAACGTTGGGTGCGTTCCCTCTCCCGGTTGAGGTGATCCCTTTTGGTTGGCAGACGACCCAGTCGCTGATCGAAAAGGCGTTGATCGACCTTGATGTAGATGGCCGCAACATCACGCTTCGTCTCAACCAAGACGCGCCGTTCCGTACCGATGAGGGTAATTTGATCCTTGATCTGCACCTAGAGCGGCTAGAGGATGCCCGGCAGGTGAGCCATGTGTTGAACCAGATCCCGGGTGTTGTGGAAAATGGGTTGTTTATCAACCTGTGCGACGTAGTGATCGTAGGTGCGGCCGATGGCAGTGTGGTTGTGCGCGACATTAATAACGGCACAGTGACCGACGAACAGATCACCGTGAATGAGAACGACAATATCTTTACAGATGTTGGCGGCTGAGACTTTGGAAGGAACTGCAATGGCGTTTGACTATGACCTCTTCGTAATCGGAGGCGGGTCGGGTGGTGTGCGTGCAGCCCGTGTGGCCGCAGGCGAAAACGGCGCCAAAGTGGCTCTGGCGGAAGAAAGCCGGTACGGCGGCACCTGTGTGATCCGGGGCTGTGTGCCCAAAAAGCTGATGGTGTTTGCCTCTAGCTATGGCAATGTCGCACAGGACGCAGGGGCCTATGGCTGGGACGTCACGCAGGGCGGTTTTGACTGGACCAAGTTCCGAACCAAGATGAACGCTGAGCTGGATCGGCTTGAGGGTGTCTATCGCTCGCTGTTGAAGAACTCTGGCGTTGAAAGTTTTGATCAACGCGCCAGGGTCAAAGACCCCCATACCGTTGAGCTGGCCGATGGCCGGACATTTACCGCCAAGCACATTCTTCTGGCTATGGGGGGGCGTCCGGTGCGCCCCGACATGCCCAATGCGCATTTGGCGATGGTGTCGGATGACATCTTTAACATGCCTAAGATGCCCAAAACTGTGCTGATCGTGGGCGGCGGCTATATCGCCTGTGAATTCGCCTGCATCCTGCAAGGCTTGGGCGTTCAAGTGACGCAATACTACCGCGGTGCGCAAATTCTGCGTGGCTTTGATGATGAGGCCCGGGGCCTGATCGCTGAGGAAATGCGGACCCAAGGGATTGATATCCACACCGGGGCCAACGTGCTGCAAATGGCGCCAGAGGCCGCTGTGACAGCCGCAGGCGGTGCGGATGCTGCGATGGCCTATCCAGCGGGCGAGACGCCCGTGATGACCGGCGATGGTGACGGCCCGCTGTGGGTCAAATCCACCACCGGCCACGAGGGCGTTTACGACGCTGTGTTCTTTGCCACGGGTCGCGCGCCCAACACTGATGGCATGGGACTTGAGCAGGTCGGCGTAAAGCTTGGCCGGGCGGGGCAGGTCGTGGTGGATGATTATAGCCAGACCGATGTGCCCTCAATCTTTGCCATTGGGGACGTGACCAATCGGGTGAACCTGACGCCGGTGGCCATTCGCGAAGGCATGGCCTTTGTTGAAACCGTGTTCAAAGGCAACCCGACCAAGGTTGATCATGAATTGATCCCATCGGCGGTGTTTACACAGCCTGAAATGGGCACCGTTGGCCTAAGCGAAGAGGCCGCGCGCGATATCGAACCTGTTGATATTTATTGCACATCTTTCCGTCCAATGAAGTCTGCCTTTGCCGGTGCGCCTAATCGTGTGCTGATGAAATTGGTTGTATCCAAGGCGACGGATGTCGTGCTGGGCTGTCATATTGTGGCGCCAGACGCAGGTGAGATGATCCAACTTGCAGGGGTTGCCGTCAAAATGGGGGCAACCAAAGCAGATTTTGACCGCACGGTTGCTGTTCATCCCACGATGTCTGAGGAAATCGTGACCATGAAGAACCCGGTGCGGAGCGCCTAGTAAGGGCTTGAATATTCGTCCTTCGACCACAAGTTGAAGGACAACGCTAAAGAGATAAGACGACAAAAGGGGAAGACCTGTATGGCTGGGAATAACGGCGGTCCTTGGGGCGGCGGAGGCGGCTCTGGCGGCGGTGATGATGACCGCGGCGGCAACCGAGGCGGGGGCGGACGCCGCCCCAATGGCAATGGTGACGGGCCTCAAATCCCTGAAATTGATGAGCTGGTGAAAAAAGGCCAAGAGCAGTTGCGCGTCCTGATGGGCGGCAAAGGCGGCGGCGGCAATGGCCGTGGGCCATTGGGCGGCAGCGGTGGCCCGATCTTTACCAAAGGCACCGTCGGGTTGGCGGCCTTGGCGGCTGTTGGTCTGTGGGTCTATGCCTCGCTTTATACGGTGCGTCCTGAAGAACAATCCGTGGAGCTGCTGTTTGGTGAATACGTGGCCACCGGCAATTCGGGTCTGAACTTTGCGCCGTGGCCTGTTGTCCGCGCCGAGGTGATCCCGGTGACGACAGAACGGACTGTTGATATCGGCACAGGTCGGGGTCAGGCGGCGGATGCTGGTCTGATGCTGACGGGTGATGAGAATATAATCGACATCGACTTCCAGGTCTCCTGGAACATCAGCGACCCGCGTGCCTTCCTGTTCAACCTGCGCGACCCGGAGCAATCCATCCGTGCGGTGGCCGAATCTGCGATGCGCGAGATCGTGGCGCAGTCTGAGCTGGCCCCAATCCTGAACCGGGACCGTGAAGCCATTGCGCAGCGTCTTGAGGAGCTGATTCAGTCCACTCTCGATAGCTATCAGTCCGGTGTGGCGATTTTGCGTGTCAACTTTGACCGCGCCGATCCGCCCGAAGAAGTGATTGACGCCTTCCGTGAGGTGCAGGCCGCCGAGCAAGAGCGTGATCGTCTGCAAAGCCAAGCGGACGCCTACGCAAACCGCGTGCTTGCGGGCGCGCGTGGTGAATCTGCGCAGCTGTTAGAAGAAGCCGAAGCCTACC
>NZ_CEZFMW010000090.1:7861-14527 GCF_982993085.1 Thalassobacter sp.
CTTGCGGGCGCGCGTGGTGAATCTGCGCAGCTGTTAGAAGAAGCCGAAGCCTACCGGGCGCAGGTTGTGAACGAAGCCGAAGGTGAAGCCAGCCGTTTCGTTGCCGTTCTGGGCGAATACACAAACGCCCCTGAGGTGACACGCAAGCGGCTCTATCTGGAAACGATGGAAACCGTTCTGGGTGGTCTCGACAAGATCATCGTTGATGACAACATCGGCGGTGGTGGCGAGGGCGGTGGCCAAGGTGTCATCCCGTTCCTGCCGATCAATGAACTGCGCCGTGGCGGAGGAACCAACTGATGAACAAGTCAACTTTTTTGATCCCCGTCGTGGTTGTCGCGCTGGTCGGTGTGCTGTCCTCGGTGTTTATCGTGGATGAACGTGAAAAGGCGCTCGTGCTGCAATTTGGTCGTGTGGTTGCAGTCAAAGAAGACCCCGGTCTGGCCTTTAAACTGCCGCTGATCCAAGAAGTGGTCCGCTATGACGACCGCATCCTGAGCCGCGATGTTGATCCGATTGAGATCACACCGTCGGATGACCGCCGTTTGGTGGTTGATGCGTTTGCCCGGTACCGGATCACCGATGTCGAAGACTTCCGCGAAGCTGTGGGTGTAGGCGGTATTCGGACTGCCGAAATCCAGCTCGACCGTATTTTGCGGTCGCAGTTGCGGGCGGTTCTGGGTTCGGTGTCGTCGAACGATATCCTGAGCACGGATCGTGCGGTCTTGATGGACCGGATCGCGACACTTGCTCGGATCGAGGGGCGCCAACTGGGCCTGGAAATCATCGACGTTCGTTTGAAGCGGACCGATCTTCCGGCGCAAAACCTTGACGCGACCTTTGCCCGGATGCGCGCAGAGCGGGAACGTGAAGCCGCAGATGAGATCGCCCGTGGTGAAGAAGCTGCGCAGCGGATCCGTGCCCAAGCGGACCGGACTGTGGTTGAGCTTGTCTCGGACAGCACGCGTCAAGCGGAGATCGTTCGTGGTGAAGCCGATGCGCGGCGCAACAACATCTTTGCGCAGGCTTTCGGTCAGGACCCAGAATTCTTTGAATTCTACCGTTCGCTCACGGCCTACAGCCGCGCGTTGCAGGGAAATAACTCGACCATGGTGTTGTCGCCTGACAGCGAGTTCTTTGACTATCTAAAAGCGGACACTGGTCGTCAGTAATGATCGAAGCAGTGTTACTGGGCCTCGCGATGGCCCTTGTGATTGAGGGGCTGGTGCTTGCACTGGCCCCTCGGCGTTTGGAAGATCTGATCGAGATGATCGCGCAAATCCCGTTTGAAACCCGCCGGATGATTGGCCTTATTTGCGTGGGGTTGGGTGTCGTTGGGGTCGGCTTTGTACGAGCGATGTTTGGGGCCTAGCCCCGATATGGTGCCGGTGTTTTCTAGGGGTTGAGCTGCCCTATTCAGCCTGAAGGCTTTGCAGGTAGCTGATTAGGTTGGCCAACTCTGGACTGACTAACACCGGTTGCCCGCTTTCGACCTTGAGCGGGACGTTCTGATCCGCTTCAAGGAATGATCCGAAAATTGGCATATCGCCGCCGTGGGCGAGCAACGGGGATCGACCGTCGATTTGCATCAAGGTCCGTTCTGTCGGAAACGTACCGTTGTTGCGATCCGATAGCGTGGTCAGGTCTGGTGGCGCGATTGCGAGCATTTCGGCCATTGGTCCCGTGCCCGCGCCGCTTTTGCCGTGGCATTGCCAGCAATAGGTTTGGAAAAAGTCGCGCCCGGCTTGTGGGTCGGCGTCCTGTGCCTGTGCGGGTAGGGTCGCTGCCAGCGCGAGCATCATCGTTCGAAGCCCCATCATCATTGGTCACCTCCTGCCATAGTGTAGCAAAATGGGCCCTTTTCGACAACGCTGCTGCATTTTGTGCGCGGAGCGTGCGTGCTAAGACAGGCCAAACCAACGGAGCCGCACGCCATGACCCAACTTCTGATCGTGTATCACTCCCGCACAGGCGGCAGCCGTCAGATGGCGCAGGCCACGGCGGATGCAGCAGCACAGGAATGCGAAACGGTCCTGAAGTCTGCGCAGGACGCTGGGCCGGATGATCTGTTGGCTGCGGATGGATACATCTTTTGTGCGCCCGAAAACCTTGCGGCAATTTCGGGCGTGATGAAGGATTTCTTTGACCGCTGTTATTACCCTGTGTTGGGTCAGTTGAATGGACGGCCCTATGCGCAGATGGTTTGTGCGGGCTCCGACGGGCAGAACGCTGCGCGCCAGACGGCACGTATCGCCACGGGCTGGCGCCTGCGCGAGGTTCAGGTGCCATTGATCCTATGCACACATGCCCAAACGTCTGAGGCTATTTTGGCGCCGAAGTCCCTGACGGAGGCCGAATTGGCCCCCTGTCGTGAATTGGGGGCTGCGATTGGGGCGGGGCTTAGCCTTGGTGTGTTCTAAACCCGCCTGAATCAAACGGAAAAATGCCGTGTTGCGGATGGGGTCTGAGTCGGCGTGTCATGACCCCCAAAGGTCCAAATTTCAGGCCAGTGGGGCAACATGCCACGTTTTGAACGCTTGAGATTTTCCATGTTGTAGTATACCGCGGCATACAATTGCTTTTCGAGAGCGGACCTCACGGGTTCCGGCGTCGAAGCTGCCCCATAAACTCTAACTCGTCGGGATCACCATGAGCTTGTACACAGCCTACCTAGAAGAGATCGAAACGCGCAAAACCCAAGGTTTGCACCCCAAGCCGATTGATGACGGGGCGCTGACCTCTGAGATCATCGCGCAGATCAAAGATGCGAACAACGCGCACCGCGAAGCGTCGCTTGAGTTCTTTATCTACAACACGATCCCCGGCACCACGCCCGCTGGCCGCCAAAAGGCTGACTTCCTCAAGGAAATTATTCTCGGTCAGGCGAACGTTCCCGAAATTACGCCCACCTTTGCGTTTGAACTGCTGTCGCACATGAAAGGTGGCCCCTCGGTTGAGGTTCTGCTGGACTTGGCACTGGGCGATGATGCGGATACCGCAGCGCAAGCCGCCGAAGTCCTCAAGACCCAAGTGTTCCTTTACGAAGCGGACACCGACCGTCTGGCCGAGGCCTTTGCTGCGGGCAATCCTGTCGCCAAAGACATCCTCGAAAGCTATTCGGAGGCCGAGTTCTTTACCAAGGTGTCCGACATCGACGAAGAGATCAAAGTCGTCACATATATTGCCGCTGAGGGGGATATCTCGACCGATTTGCTGTCTCCGGGCAACCAAGCGCACTCCCGCTCTGACCGTGAGCTGCATGGTAAGTGCATGATTACCGAACGCGCACAGCAAGAAATCCAAGACCTCAAGATCCAGCACCCCGACAAACGCGTGATGCTGATCGCGGAAAAGGGCACGATGGGTGTTGGATCCTCCCGGATGTCGGGTGTCAACAACGTGGCGTTGTGGACCGGCAAACAGGCCAGCCCCTACATCCCGTTCGTAAACTATGCGCCAATCGTGGCGGGCACCAACGGGATTTCCCCGATCTTTTTGACGACAGTCGGCGTGACCGGTGGCATTGGTGTCGACCTGAAGAACTGGGTCAAAAAGCTGGACCAAGACGGCAACCCAATCCTCAACAACGATGGCAATCCTGTGTTGGAACAGCGCTATTCGGTCGAAACCGGCACTGTGCTGACGATCAACACCAAAGAAAAGAAACTGTTCTCTGAGGATGGCTCCGAAGAGTTGGTCGACATGGCCGACAGCTTTACGCCGCAAAAGGTTGAGTTCATGAAGGCCGGTGGCTCCTACGCCATCGTGTTCGGCAAAAAACTTCAGACGTTTGCATGTGAAACGCTGGGCATCCCGCTGAAATCCGCTTTTGCGCCATCCAAAGAAATCTCGCACGAGGGCCAAGGCCTGACAGCTGTTGAGAAAATCTTTAACCGCAACGCAGTCGGTGTCGCTTCGGAGACGCCATTGCACGCGGGCTCGGACGTGCGGGTCAACGTCAATATCGTCGGCTCGCAGGACACCACCGGCCTGATGACCAGCCAAGAGCTGGAAGCCATGGCCGCTACAGTTCTGTCGCCCAAGGTTGACGGTGCATACCAATCCGGTTGCCACACGGCCTCTGTTTGGGACCTCAAGGCGCAGGCCAATACGCCCCGCCTGATGGCGTTCATGCACAAGTTCGGCCTTGTCACGGCGCGCGACCCCAAGGGCGTCTATCACGCGATGACGGACGTGATCCACAAGGTGCTGAACGACATCACCGTGGACGACTGGGCCATCATTATCGGCGGCGACAGCCACACGCGGATGTCCAAGGGCGTAGCCTTTGGCGCAGACAGCGGAACGGTTGCACTGGCACTGGCCACGGGTGAGGCAACGATGCCTATTCCCGAGTCGGTCAAAGTGACCTTCAAGGGGCAAATGGCGCCGCACATGGATTTCCGCGATGTGGTCCACGCGACCCAGTTGCAGATGCTGGAACAGTTCGGTGACAACGTCTTCCAAGGGCGCATCATCGAGGTGCATATCGGCACATTGTTGGCTGACCAAGCGTTCACGTTCACCGACTGGACCGCAGAGATGAAGGCGAAGGCCTCCATTTGTATCTCTGAGGACGAGACGCTGATCGAAAGCCTTGAGATCGCCAAGTCGCGAATCCAGATCATGATCGACAAGGGTATGGAAAACGACGCCCAGATGTTGACCGGTCTGATCGCGATTGCCGACAAGCGGATTGCTGAAATCCGCTCGGGCGAAAAGCCTGCGCTGACCCCGGATGCGAATGCAAAATATGCGGCTGAAGTTGTGGTCGATCTGGATGCTATCAACGAGCCGATGATCGCTGACCCCGACGTACGCAACGCTGACGTGTCCAAACGCTATACCCACGATACGATCCGCCCAATCTCGTACTACGGTGCGGAAAAGAAAGTGGATTTGGGCTTTGTGGGTTCGTGCATGGTGCACAAAGGTGACGTCAAGATCGTGGCGCAAATGCTCCGCAACCTTGAGAAAACCACTGGCAGCGTTGAGTTTAAGGCACCATTGGTACTGGCCGCGCCGACCTACAACATCATTGATGAGCTGAAGGCCGAAGGTGACTGGGAAGTGCTGCAAAAGTACTCTGGCTTTGAGTTCGACGACAACGCGCCCAAAGAGCAAGCGCGGACTGAGTATGAGAACATCCTCTATCTTGAGCGTCCGGGCTGTAACCTGTGCATGGGCAACCAAGAAAAAGCGGCCAAGGGTGATACGGTGCTGGCGACGTCCACGCGTCTGTTCAAGGGCCGGGTTGTTGAGGATGCGGGCGACAAAGCGGGCGAAAGCCTGCTGGCCTCTACGCCGGTTGTTGTGCTGTCTGCAATCTTGGGGCGCACCCCAACGGTTGAGGAGTACAAGACAGCCGTTGATGGTATCGACCTGACCAAGTTCGCGCCCCCCAAGGCCGAGGGTATGGCGAGCCTGTCCGCGCACTACTAAGTCGCACAAATACTATGAATAGGGGGCCATTCGGGATAGCCGGGTGGCCCTTTTTTCGTGGCTGGGGGCTGCTTCCATATTGTGCAAAAGCGGCTAGGGTGCAGGTAGTAAAGGGGGGCATATGAACGATATTATTCTACTCGGTACCAAAGGTGGTCCCGCGATCCGAAAGGGTGGGGCGCTGCCGACGGCATCGCTGTTACGGTTGGGCGGGCGCACCATTTTGATCGATTGTGCTATTGGTGCGGCGCGCAGCGCGGTTGAGGCTGGCGTGGGCCTGCTTGAGATTGATGAGATATTCATCACCCACCTACATTCTGACCACGTGCTGGAACTTGGGCCACTGATTTACACGGCTTGGACGACGGGGTTGCAGCGCCAGATCACGGTTTACGGCCCGCCCGGAATTGAGGGATATTGGCAGGGGTTCATGGCGTCGATGGCGTTCGACTACAAAATCCGTCTTGCGGATGAGGGCCGCCCATCGCTGACGGATCTGGTTCGGATTGTGTCCTATACCGAAGGTCCCGTGATGCAGGATGACGGCCTTAGCGTTGCGGCTTTGCGCGTGGATCATCCGCCTGTGACTGATTGCTTTGCGCTGCGGTTTGCCGGCGCTGGGGCGACGGTCGTGTTCTCCTCTGACACCTGCTATTTCCCACCCCTTGGGGATTTTGCCAAAGACGCGGATGTGTTGGTGCATGAGGCGATGTTGACCGACGGTGTTGAAGCCTTGATCCAGCGCACACCAGGGGCGAGCCGTTTGCGAGAGCATCTTTATGCCTCTCATACGCGGGCCGAAGATGTGGGGCGGATCGCGACGGCGGCGGGTGTTGGGCATCTGGTATTGAACCATCTGTTGCCGGCTGATGATCCTAACTTTTCCCAAAGCGATTGGCATGCCGCGATCCAGCCTACGTGGACAGGCCCGTTAACGGTGGGGCGCGACGGTCTGCGCATCCCGCTTTCGTGACTGGCCTTTCGCAAGCTTTTGCCGGAAACAGCGCGACTTGCGGATATTTGGCTCTAGGTTAACCATAGATTAAGAGACATCTCACACTGTTGTGAGAGGCGCGCTCTATTGAATGCTCTGCCCGAGGTCCCGATATGCATTGTCACGGGCGCACCGGGTACGGGCTGCGCCGACAGGGTTCAGGAGGACGATCATTTGACACTTAAAACTACCGCACTCGCCCAGCCCGCTCAGACCCAGCCGACATGGCT
>NZ_CEZFMW010000091.1:0-14459 GCF_982993085.1 Thalassobacter sp.
ACATCCAGCACCGCAAGGGCCGGCAGGATAAAATCCGCGCCAAGCTGTTTTCCAAGATGGCCAAGGAAATCACCGTGGCCGCAAAAATGGGCGATCCCGATCCCGAGAAGAACCCGCGTTTGCGACTGGCGGTAAAAGAAGCCAAATCGCAATCCGTGCCTAAGGACGTGATTGACCGCGCAATCAAGAAATCTCAAGGCGGGGATGCCGATAGCTACGATGAAATCCGCTATGAGGGCTACGGCCCCGGTGGTGTTGCCGTCATCGTTGAGACGATGACCGACAACCGCAATCGGACTGCCTCGACCGTGCGCTCCACGTTTTCCAAAAACGGCGGCAACTTGGGTGAGACAGGCTCGGTCGGGTTTATGTTCGATCGCAAGGGGCAGGTGATCTATTCGGCCAGTGTTGGCGATGAAGACACCGTGATGATGGCGGCGATTGAGGCTGGTGCTGAGGACGTCGAAAGCGATGGCGAGGTGCATGTTGTGTGGTGTGCTGATACGGACCTGAGCACAGTATCGACTGCGCTTGAGGCTGAATTGGGTGAGTCTGAGACCACGAAGTTGGTGTGGCGTCCAACGACCAGCACTGAGCTTGACCTCGAAGGCATGCAAAAGCTGATGAAGCTGATCGAAGCATTGGAGGACGACGATGACGTACAAACCGTCACCGCGAACTTCGAAGCCTCGGACGAGGTCATGGAGCAGCTTTAATCGCGGCCCAATGGGGTCGATGCTTAGCCAATAAAAAAGCGCCCCTCTGGGCGCTTTTTCTTTGCGATATCAAAGCGTGCCTAAGTGGATTTCCGACGCCGCGCAAAACCCAACGCCCCAAGACCTGTCATCAGCAATGCCACACCCGCAGGCAGCGGCACGGCGGAAACCATCACGTTATCGATGGCACCAGAGTTACTGCCAAAGTCAAACGTCAACTGATCGACCCGCGCGCTTGTGCCAAGAGCCAAGCGTTGGAGTGCATTTTCTGTACGGCCGTTATCAATGACACTGGAAAAGACTGCATTACCGTCAAGCGATCCGCTGACCACCAACGAGCCGTCATCGATAAACGTGACACCTGAAAACAGCACGTCCATGGCTGTAAAGTTGAACGTGATCACACCGCCGCTGCGGTTGTCGTCGACTTCGTTGCCAGTGTTGTTGCGATCATCAGGGGTTTCATCAACCACCAGAACGTTGTTGATCGGATCGACGAGGGGGCCCAAAGTATCAACCACAACATAAGTGGGCTCGATATCCGGATCACGGCCGCCGCGTGGATTGCCTGCACCGTCAACCGTTGCATAGGCGCGCGCAACGGTGGTGCTGCCGCTTGGATTTACGATTGTCGTGACCGAGGCCGAGACCGAGCCATCGGCGGACATGATGTTGTAGATATCTTGTCCGTTAATGACGCCAACGCCATTGCTTGTATCAAAGTCGATTACCGCAGCAGAAGCTGCACCGCACATCGCAAGCCCAAGGGCAGATGCGGCTAATGTCCGTTTCAAATGCATATTGATCCCCAACCTAGTATAATTTGTATCCTTAGATACCATTTTGACTTTAGCGTAAAGATCGGATTGCTATATCGATTGCGGAAAATGACGTAGCGGAATTTTGCATATCCGACATGCGGTGCCTTTTTGTTGTGCACCTTCGCGATCTGCGCCAATGCTGTGGGCATGACCACACCGAACAAACCCCTTGTCGGAGTTCTTTGGATGATCGTCACGGGGCTGTGCTTTGTCACGGTAACTGCGATCGTTAAGCACTCGGCCCAAGACTTGCCCGCCGCACAGGCCGCTTTCATGCGCTATGTACTGGGGTTGGTGTTCCTGCTGCCCGTGGCCAAAAGCTTGCTGGCCACGCGCCTTGAGCGGGCGACGCTTGTGCGTTTTTCACTGCGTGGGGGCATCCATTCCATCGGCGTGATTTTGTGGTTCTTTTCGATGACCCGCATTCCCATCGCTGAGGTGACGGCGATGAATTACCTTGTGCCGATCTACGTGACCGTTGGTGCAGCTCTTTTTCTGGGAGAGAAGTTGGCAGCACGACGCATCGCAGCTGTTGGGGCAGGGTTGTTGGGCGCACTGATCATTCTGCGCCCCGGTTTCCGAGAGATCGACTTGGGGCACATCGCAATGCTGGGCACAGCGGCGGGCTTTGCTGGATCTTACCTTTTGGCCAAGAAACTCTCGGGTGAGGTGCCGGCCAGTATGGTGGTTGGCATGTTGTCGATCTTTGTCACGCTTGGGCTGGCGCCTTTTGCCTTTGCGGTGTGGGTCCCGCCCAGCCTTGAAGACTGGGGATGGATGTTGCTGGTGGCAGTCTTCGCAACGGGCGGGCACTACGCGATGACATACGCCTTTGCCTCCGCACCTGTGACCGTGACCCAGCCGGTGACGTTCTTGCAGCTGGTGTGGGCGGTTCTTTTGGGGTGGCTCGCGTTTGAGGAAACTCCGGATGTGTGGGTGATTTTGGGCGGGGGGGTGATTATCTCGGCTGTCAGCTTCATCACATGGCGCGAGTCGGTTTTGCGTCGTGCCCAAGCGACTCGGGGCTAGCAGCCCATTAACTGCGAATTAACCATTCGTTCATGTTTTGTCTTGTGGGCTAAGAGCGTCGTCCTTACATCGCGTGTATGTATTTACGTCATATCGCGATTTCGACTTTTGTTGTTCTGCTCTCTGCGCCTGCTATGGCTCGTGCGGATTTGGTGTTTTCTGGCCCTGTTGTCATGAGTGACGGGGATAGCCTGCGTGTTGGTGGCTCGCAGAACCTGCGGCTTATTGGGATTGATGCGCCTGAGTTGGATCAAGCCTGTACGCTCGACACCGGGGCCACATTTGACTGTGGCGCTTGGGTAGCGAAAACCGTGCGCAAGGCGTTCAATGGCCGAGAAGCGATCTGCACAGCGCAGCAGATTGACCGCTATGACCGACCGCTCGTGACCTGCACTATTGGGGGCGAAGACCTTGGCGCACGGTTGGTGCGCGAAGGCTTGGCGCTCACCTACCGAGACAGTCAAATCTACGCCGCCGAGGAGAAGGCCGCGATCCTCGCGGACCGAGGTCTGTGGTCCATGGAGATGAAGGACCCTTCTGAGCATCGGCGCGCACGTGCCACAAACCGTCCCGCCCAAAGCCCTGCGCCTAACCCCGCGTGCACTATCAAAGGGAACATTTCCTCCAATGGCCGCATTTACCATCGCCCCGGCGATGAGAATTATGCGCGTACAAACATCCGGGTTGATCGTGGTGAGCGTTGGTTTTGCTCTGAGGCCGAGGCGCGGGCCGCAGGATGGCGCGGCGCCCGACGCTAGGCGGGCGGGTGAAACACAGCTGTGAAATTTGACGTAAATGGCAATCAAGCAACGGCGCGACATGTTGTTAGCGCCCCCACGCTTGCCCCGCCGATGCCCGCAGGATAAGTCGAGTTAACTTCAGAATGGAAAGACAGGCTTATGACCAAACCCGATTTCAATGACCGCATGTTGTCCCTGGGCCTTGCCCGCGTATCGGAGGCCGCGGCGCTGGCCTCTGCCAAGCTGATCGGGCGTGGCGACGAAAAGGCGGCTGACCAAGCGGCTGTAAACGCCATGCGTGAGCAACTTAACCAGCTCGACATTGCGGGCGTTGTGGTCATCGGTGAAGGGGAACGTGATGAGGCCCCCATGCTCTACATTGGCGAAGAAGTGGGCACCGGCGAAGGCCCCGGTGTGGACATCGCGCTGGACCCGCTGGAAGGTACCACGCTGACCGCAAAAGACATGCCCAACGCTTTGACCGTTATTGCCATGGGGCCGCGTGGCTCGATGTTGCATGCGCCAGATGTATATATGGAAAAGCTGGCCATTGGGCCTGGCTATGCCAAGGACGTAGTGACGCTGGACATGACGCCGACCCAACGTGTTGAAGCACTGGCCAAGGCCAAAGGCTGCGGTCCCGAGGGTATCACGGTATGTGTGCTGGAACGCCCCCGCCATGAGGCGCTGGTGACCGAAATCCGCGCAACCGGTGCCGCGATCCGTCTGATCACTGATGGTGACGTGGCGGGCGTGATGCACTGCGCTGAGGCCGAGATCACGGGTATCGACATGTACATGGGCGAGGGCGGCGCACCTGAGGGTGTGCTGGCGGCCTCGGCGCTGAAATGCATGGGAGGACAAATGTATGGCCGCCTGTTGTTCCGTAACGATGATGAGCGTGGCCGCGCCGCCAAAGCGGGTATCACGGACCTCGACAAAATCTATTCGCGCGACGACATGGTCACCTCCGACGTGATCTTTGCCGCAACCGGTGTGACTGATGGGTCCATCGTGTCCGGCATCAAGCGTGAGGTCGGCTACATGACGGCTGAGACGATCCTGATGCGTTCCAAAACTGGTTCTGTGCGCCGGATGGTTTATCGCAACCCTGTCTAATCCCCTGTCGCGATGCGGCAAGTGAACGACAGACCGAACGCGCATAATAGGGGGCTGCTCGCATGACGACAGAACATGTTTTGGGAGTGGCTTCCTCAGTCACGGGGCGTGCTTGGGTTGGGATCGATCCTGCTCAGGACCGTGCGGCCGAGGCTCTTGTGCAAAGCACAGGTCTGCCGCAGGCGCTGTGCCGCCACTTGGCACGGCGCGGCGTCGCGGCAGATGAGGTTGAGAGTTTTCTCGCGCCAAAGCTGCGCGACCTTTTGCCTGATCCGTTGAGCCTACGGGACATGGCACCAGCGGCAGAGCGACTTCTACGTGCGGTTCAGCGGCGCGAAAAAATCGCGGTCTTTGCTGATTATGACGTGGATGGCGGCAGCTCTGCGGCCCTTTTGATCTGGTGGCTAAGAGATCTAGGGTTGGGTGCTACGCTTTATGTTCCGGACCGGATTGATGAAGGTTACGGGCCGAACCCAACGGCCATGGCCGCGCTGGCGCGCGACCATGATTTGATCCTTTGTGTGGATTGCGGCACGCTCTCGCATGATGCCATTGCGGCGGCGGACGCGGCGGATGTTGTGGTAATCGACCACCACTTGGGCGGTGAAACGCTGCCGCCCGCGCTGGCGGTCGTGAACCCTAATCGCCAAGATGAAAGCGGTGATCTAGGGCACCTGTGCGCAGCGGCTGTCGTATTCTTGGTATTGGTCGAGGCGAACCGTCAGATGCGTGTTGCGGGCCATAAGGGGCCCGACTTGATCGCAATGTTGGATTTGGTGGCCCTTGCTACCGTTGCTGATGTGGCGCCTTTGGTGGGGGTGAACCGTGCGCTGGTCCGCCAGGGGCTACAGGTGATGGGGCGCAGGGCGCGTCCGGGTTTGGTGGCTCTTGCGGATGAGGCGCGGCTAGACACGGCTCCGTCGTCTTATCACCTTGGGTTTGTTCTGGGCCCACGGGTCAATGCCGGTGGCCGGATTGGCGCGGCTGATCTGGGGGCGCGACTTTTGGCGACGCCAGACGCGCATGAGGCCGCGGCGCTTGCCGCGCGGCTGGAGGTTTTGAACGCAGAGCGGCGTGATATCGAAGCGCAAGTGAGAGAGGCCGCTTTGGCCCAAGCTGAGGCTCGTGGCTTAGACGCGCCGCTGGTGTGGGCTGCTGGTGAGGGCTGGCATCCCGGCGTCGTTGGCATCGTCGCCTCGCGCCTCAAGGAGACGACGAACCGTCCCGCCGTGGTCATCGGGCTGGAGGGCGGCTTTGGTAAAGGGTCTGGTCGCTCCGTTCATGGTGTTGATCTGGGCGCAAGCATCCAAAAGCTCGCGGCTGAGGGGCTTCTGGTCAAAGGTGGCGGGCATAGGATGGCTGCGGGCCTGACAGTGGCCGAAGACCAGCTAGAGGCTGCAATGTCGCGTCTGTCTGAGCTGCTCGACAAACAGGGGGCTGGGGTAGGCGGGCCACAAGATCTTAAGATCGATGCCACGCTCATGCCGGGTGCTGCGACGACTGAATTGATTGAGCAATTGGAGCAGGCTGGTCCCTTTGGGCAGGGCGCACGCGCGCCACGCTTCGCGTTTCCCGAGGTGCGTGTGACCTTTTCCAAACCAGTAGGGCAGGGGCACCTAAAATTGGTGTTGTCCGATGGTGGGCCCGTACGTCTTGAGGCAATCGCCTTTGGCGCCGCGGACAACGGAATCGCCGCAGCCATCGCAGACGCCGCCGGAGCGCCACTGCATTTTGCAGGTCGTTTGGAGGTGAATTCGTGGGGCGGGCGGCAGACCCCACAACTGCGTATCGAAGACGTTTCACGCCCAATTTAGACCGTCTTTTTGGTCGCTAAATTTTTTATCCAAAAAGAGTGAATTTTCCTCTTGCGCGCTCTGCGGGGTTTGCCTAAACACCGCCTCACAGAAGAGTGGCCCGTTCGTCTATCGGTTAGGACGCCAGGTTTTCAACCTGGAAAGAGGGGTTCGATTCCCCTACGGGCTGCCACTGTTTCCTCACTGTTTATGTAAAAATGAAGTGGCGTTAGAGGCCGATTTTAGCTGAGCTACGTTGGTTCAAAGAGCTTCGCCCTCACGATACGCAACTACAGCAACCATGCTTCGAGACAGTTAGAGATGTGCCGAGAAGGCGCATACCTGGGCGCGAGAGTGCTTTTGTGTTATGGGCTGCAAATCATCGCTGGACGATTTTTGAGACAATTGATGGCGTCACTCGAGTTTTTGTTCACCGGGTGCGTAATATTGGGCCGCAATCATTTCAGGCGGGCTCTTATTCGAGCGGGTTAATCCTTCTGCACCGCGAGTGACCTTCACGTTTTCTCTTGGTGCACTGCTTGATCTTGAACCCTGTCCGATCCTGCCTACTTCGTTCATTGCGATCCATTCGCAGCAGGGACCGCCTTATTTGCAAATGCTTCTTAAAAACACTATGATCCGCACGACAGGAGAGACAATGTTCCGACTGACTTCAGCGACCCTCGCTCTTGGCCTGATGACGGCCCCGGTTTTCGCAGATGATAAGCTAAAGGTGGTGACGACCTTTACCGTGATCGCGGACATGGCCGCGAATGTCGCGGGTGATGCGGCAACGGTGGTATCCATCACCAAACCCGGTGCCGAAATCCATGGCTATCAACCCACGCCTGGCGATTTGCGCCGTGCGGTAGACGCGGATTTGATCCTTTGGAATGGCCTCAACCTAGAACTATGGTTCGAACAATTTTTGTCGAACCTCGGTGATATCCCATCTGTGACGGTTTCGGATGGGATCGAACCCATCGCGATTGCAAGCGGCTCGTATCAAGGCAAAACCAACCCTCACGCGTGGATCGGTGCGGATGCGGCGATGGTTTATGTCGATAACATCGCCGCGGCGCTATCAGGTGCGGACCCCGACAATGCTGCAACCTATACCGCAAATGCGGCCGCCTATAAGGCGGAGATTGAGGGCGTCCTCGCGCCGTTGCGGGCGCAGTTGTCTGAGGTTGAGCAGGATAAGCGTTGGCTTGTCACCTGTGAGGGCGCGTTCAGCTATCTTGCACGCGATTTTGGCCTACAAGAGTTGTACCTTTGGCCCATGAACACCGATGCGGTGGGTACGCCGCAGCAGGTTCGCGCCGTTATTGATGGCGTTCGGGAACACGACATCCCCGTTGTTTTCTGCGAAAGCACGGTGAATACCGCCCCGGCCGAGCAGGTCGCGCGCGAAACGGGGGCCAAATACGGTGGCGTTCTGTTTGTCGATAGCCTCAGCGAGCCGGATGGCCCGGTTCCGACATATCTGGATTTGCTGCGCGTCACCTCCGAAACCGTTGTGAAAGGTCTGACCGCCGAATGACAGTCCCTGCTGCCCCTTTTGACCAATCGGGCATTTGCGCTCGGGATGTCACTGTCACCTATCGCAACGGCCACACGGCGCTGCGCCATGCGAGTTTTGAGATACCACGCGGCACTGTCACAGCCCTGGTCGGGGTGAACGGGGCGGGAAAATCTACGCTATTCAAGGCCATCATGGGGTTTGTACCCGCGGCAAGCGGCACGATCACCCTGATGGGGCGCACGGTGAAACAGGCGCTCAAGGACAACATAGTGGCTTATGTCCCCCAAGCCGAAGAGGTCGATTGGGCCTTTCCCGTACTGGTTGAGGACGTGGTGATGATGGGGCGCTACGGTCATATGGGCATGCTGCGCCGGGCCCGCGCGGCAGATCATGCCGCCGTGACCCAAGCGCTGGAGCGTGTGAACATGCTCGACTACCGCCACCGTCAGATCGGTGAGCTGTCGGGCGGTCAGCGTAAGCGTGTTTTTCTGGCGCGGGCGTTGGCGCAGAACGGTCAGGTCATTTTGCTGGATGAGCCGTTTACCGGCGTGGATGTGCAGACCGAGGAACAGATCGTCAAACTCTTGCGAGAGTTACGAGATGAGGGGCGGGTGATGCTTGTCTCGACCCACAACCTCGGCTCGGTGCCAGAGTTTTGTGATCGGACGGTTTTGGTAAAGGGCACCGTTTTAGCCCATGGGCCCACGGAAACTATTTTCACCCGTGCCAATCTAGAGCGCGCGTTTGGTGGTGTGCTGCGCCACTTTACCCTTGGCGGGGATGAACTGCACGACGATGATGACGGGCGGGAAGTCCGGATTATCACCGATGATGAACGGCCCTTTGTCATGTACGGTGAGCGCGATGCGGAACCGTCTGCCAAAGAGGCGGCTAAGGCGGCACGCAAGGCCTCTGGCGATGCTTGAACCCTTTGCATACAGCTACATGGTCAACGCCATGTGGGTGAGCGCGCTGGTCGGTGCCGTCTGCGCATTTTTAAGTGTTTATCTGATGCTGAAAGGCTGGTCACTGATCGGCGACGCGCTGTCCCACTCGGTCGTGCCGGGGGTGGCAGGGGCCTATATGCTGGGCCTTCCTTTCGCCTTTGGTGCGTTCATCGCGGGGGGCTTGGCGGCGGGGTCCATGTTGTTCTTGTCCAACCGGTCGGGCCTTAAAGCCGATGTCATCATCGGGATTATCTTTACGGGGTTTTTCGGGTTGGGGTTGTTCATGGTCTCACTCAATCCGATTGCCGTGTCAGTGCAGACGATCACCATGGGCAATATCCTCGCGATCACGCCCGAAGACACGCTGCAATTGGTGATCATCGGTACCGTATCTCTCACGGTGTTGTTGGTTCTATGGAAAGATCTTCTTGTGACGTTCTTTGATGAAAATCACGCGCGATCCATCGGGCTGAGGCCAGATCTTTTGAAGGTGATATTCTTCACTCTGTTGTCGGCCAGCGTGGTGGCAGCCATGCAAACGGTTGGGGCCTTTTTGGTCATCGCCATGGTCGTGACGCCGGGGGCCACGGCGTATTTGATATGTGACCGGTTCAATAGGCTGCTGATGACCTCCGTTGCCATCGGGGCAGGGACCAGTTTTGTTGGTGCCTACGTAAGTTACTTTCTTGATGGGGCCACGGGCGGGATCATCGTGGCGTTACAAACGCTTATTTTTCTACTGGCATTTATCTTTGCGCCGAAACACGGGCTTTTGGCATCACGGGCCAAGTCGCGCGCGGCGTTGACACGTCCCATCGAGGACCCAGTCCACGTGGGCATCGATGCGCGACTAGAGGTAGGTAAATGATCGATACGATCCTTCTGCCATTTCAGTTCGGCTTTATGCAAAAGGCGTTTTGGATCGCGCTTTTGGTGGCCCCACCTGCGGCGATGCTGTCGTGTTTTCTGGTCCTCAAGGGCTGGGCGCTGATGGGGGATGCCGTGGCGCATGCCGTTCTGCCGGGCATCGTTTTGGCCTATATCGCGGGGCTTCCGCTGATTTTGGGCGCGTTCATTGCGGGCATGGGGTCGGCGGTTTTGACAGGTTATTTGGCCGAAAACAGCCGGGTGAAACAAGACACGGTGATGGGGGTCGTGTTTTCCGGTTTCTTCGCTGTTGGGATTATCCTGTTTGTGGCTTTCCCATCGGATGCGCATCTTGACCATATCCTCTTTGGCAACATGCTGGGCGTGGGTGCCGCGGATTTATGGACTGCGGGTCTGATCTCGGCCGGGGTGTGTGTGGTTCTGTTGGTGAAATGGCGGGATCTTTTGTTGCACGCATTTGATCCCGCACAAGCGCAGGCCATGGGGCTGCCTGTGAAGGTTTTGCACTACGGGCTTTTGACGCTGCTATCGCTTGTGATTGTGGCGACGCTGTCGTCTGTCGGGCTGATCCTTGCGATCGCCTTGTTGATCACGCCGGGGGCAATTGCGTTTTTGGTGGTGCGCAGCTTCAGCGCGATGCTGATCGTCTCTGTCAGCGTTTGCACATTGTCCATGGTCGCGGGTGTCTACGCGAGCTTTTTTATCGACGTCGCCCCAGCGCCCACCGTGGTTTTGATCCTGACGGCAGTGTTCTTGGTGGCCTTCACAACTCGTGTTCAGGCCACCAAAGCCGCGTCGCGTCGCGCCTAAACGTTCTGGATTTGCAGGGCGACAGGGGCGCCTACAACCGTTGCGATTTGTGACAATGCGCTCACGGCACGGTCCAAATCTGCGGGTGCACAGGCGTGCGTGACGATCAGCACAGGCGCCGTATCCGCGTCGGAATGATCATACTGACGCATCCGGTCAATCGAGATACCTGAGTTGCCCAATGTGGTCGCAACCTGAGCCAGCGCGCCGGGTTCGTCGCGCAGTGTCAGGCGTAGGTAATAGGGGCAGGGCGTGGCGGAAACAGCTGGTGCTGCCTTGGCCAAGGTTGTGGCGGGTTGGCCGAACACAGGCAGGTCAATGCCGCGTGCCAGATCACATACGTCTGCCATGACCGCGCTGGCCGTGGGCCCTTCGCCTGCACCGGCGCCGCGCATAACGATCTGGCCGACTGCGTCGCCCTCAAGGACGACCATGTTGGTGCCGCCTTCCAACTGACCCAAGGGAGAGCTGGCGGGTACAAGGCACGGCCGCATGCTTTGCTGTAGACCTGCATCGGTCATCTGAGCCAGACCCAGCAGCTTGATCTTGTAGCCCATGTCAGCAGCGCGGCTGATATCTTCGATGGTGATTGCGCCGATGCCCTCTAGGGCGACGGCGTCGAAATCGACCTGTGTGCCGAACGCGATGCTGGCCAGAAGTGCCAGCTTGTGGCCGGCGTCGATGCCGCCAACGTCTAGGTTCGGGTCGGCCTCCAAGTAGCCCAAATCATTGGCTTCTTGGAACACAGTATCATAGGGCAGGCCCGCGCTTTCCATCCGGGTGAGGATGTAGTTGCAGGTGCCGTTCATAACGCCCAGCACGCGGGTCATCCCATTGGCGGCCAACCCTTCGGTCAGGGCTTTGATGACGGGAATACCGCCTGCAACAGCCGCTTCAAATCGAATTTGTGCGCCGTTCGCTTCAGCCAATTCAGCCAGTGCCTGACCATGCACGGCCAAGAGCGCTTTGTTCGCTGTAACAACACTTTTGCCCAAGCGCAGAGCTGCCTCAGTGGCGGCTTTGGCAGGGCCATCTGTGCCGCCCATCAATTCAACCAGCACATCCACATCGTCGCGTTTGGCGAGGGCGACAGGATCATCCTCCCACGCGTAGGCGGAAATATCGATGCCGCGATCCTTGCTACGCGAACGCGCGGACACTGCCGTGATCTCGATGGAAGTCCCTGTGCGTGCGGACAGCATTGCGGCGTGGTTCTGGACGATCTTAACCGTCCCGGTGCCAACCGTTCCCAAACCTACAACGCCTAGTCGAAGAGTGTCTTTGCGCATTGGAGGCTCCATGGTGTGTTTTGCGTTAAGCCGGGGATAGCTCAGCCGGTTCGGGCGTGCAATGCACCACTGTTAAAGAGCTGCCTCGCGGAGCGCGTCGGCGCGCGATTGCAGCGCTTCGCGGCGTGTAATCAAATCATCAGGCGCGGACGGGGCGGGCAGGGTCGCGCGTGGCATGTCAACTGGGGCCCCTGGAGGGGGCAGCGTTGCCAAAAGCGGGGCAAGGGGGATCAGTTCGGGGTAGGCGGCGGCCTGTGCGGTGGGCGAAACCGATGTTGAGACGTCGGGCAAATCTGTGCAACCGCTCAGCACGAGGGTGAGGGACAAGAGGATGGGGGTTGTGCTGCGCAAATCTCATGCTCCGGTGGTTGCGCGGCCAAGGTATGGGGGCGGTGCCGCCCACGCAAGGGGCTTAGGCGCGCCGATGTTTTGCCGCCGCACGCTGACGCCGCGCCCACCCCAAAAGACCAAGCCCCGCCAGCAGTGCCGCCCCTGATGCAGGGAGGGGCACAGGCGCAATCGGACCCGCGGCGATTGGGGCCAACCTTGTGACCGGAAAGAAACCAGAGGCAGACGTGATGGCCACGCCGCTGGTTACCTCTACGCCGAGTTGCGATCTCATGTTCAGTGATGCGCCCGACAAATAACCCGGCATATCCGTGGATACGTAGGCATCCACACGCTGCATCCAGCGAACAGTAAACGTGTAGGGTGGACCATAGGCATCCTCTGGGATGACGTTCAAATTCAATTCCAGCCGATCATATTTGAAGGCATTCGGCCCTAACTCTGGTGCAGCCTTACGCTCACCGGATTGGACTATTGGCCCTCTGCCTGGGGAAACCGCGTCCCGGGCATACATGCTCATGGAGGCCGCGCTGGTGTTGGCCGCCTCATGTCCATGGGACGTGCCTGTTATATCCATGAAAAAAGTGATGTCGCCCACACCGGAGAGCGTGAAGGTATCCATCATGGCGATCATACCGCCGCCGCCAGTGTTACATGTCGCACCACCGGCCACACAATAGTCGCGGAAAATGAGGCCATAGGCGTTGCTCTCAATCGTGCCTGCCCCGCGGTCTACGCGGGCGCCCATCGTGCCCCAACCTGTTTCGCCTGAGGCGTTCACATAGGTGCCTGAACTGTCGTACATGATGTCATTATTGTACCAATTGTACTGTACACCTTGGTTGTACCCGTAGATCGACGCATAGGTTGTGACAGCTGTCGCGTCTTGGGCGACCAGTGAAAAAGCAGTGATTGCGAGGCACCTGCGCGCCAGTTCGAAAAAGCGCATGCAAATTAATCCTTAATAAAGGCTTAATGAGTGGCATATTTTCGTCGCTCGATCAATGGATCTGAAGCGAGGTAGCTGCTGACCGCAGACCATTGGAGCGGCCTGATCTGCCTGTGCGATAAAGTGCAAAACATGTGGGCGAACAGAAAAAAGCCCGTTCAACATATCCGCTGAACGGGCTTGGTGTTTGTGACTGGCTTGCGAGGATGCCCCGCAAGAGCCTGACTTAGAGGTTGGGATAGATCGGGAAACGATCGCACATCGCTTGGACACGGGCGCGGACGCTTGCTTCGACGTCTGCGTTGCCGTCTTCGCCGTTCGCCGCAAGGCCGTTCACGACCTCAACGATCAGGTCAGCGATTTCGCGGAACTCAGGCTCACCAAAACCACGGGTGGTCCCGGCAGGCGTGCCAAGACGGATGCCGCTGGTGACCATCGGGCTTTCGGTGTCGAAGGGGATGCCGTTCTTGTTACAGGTGATGTGGGCGCGACCGAGGGCTTTCTCAGTTGCGTTGCCTTTGACACCAGCGGGGCGCAGGTCAACCAGCATCAGGTGCGTATCGGTGCCACCTGTGACGATATCAAGACCACCTTTGATCAACTGATCAGCGAGGGCCTTGGCATTCGCGATTACTTGCGTTTGGTACTCTTTGAAACCGGGCCGCAGGGCTTCACCAAAAGCCACAGCCTTGCCTGCGATCACATGCATCAAGGGTCCGCCCTGAATGCCGGGGAAGATCGCGGAGTTGAACTTTTTCGCCAAGTCTGCATCGTCCGTGAGGATCATACCGCCACGTGGACCGCGCAGGGTTTTGTGCGTAGTTGTTGTGGCCACATGCGCATGGGGGAAGGGCGAGGGGTAGTGACCCGACGCCACGAGGCCCGCAAAGTGCGCCATGTCTACGAGCAGATATGCGCCAACGCTGTCGGCAATTTCGCGCATCCGCGCAAAGTCGATGACGCGTGGAATGGCCGAACCACCGGCGATGATCATCTGGGGCTTGTGCTCGGTCGCGAGCGCTTGGACTTGGTCGTAGTCCAGCAGCAGGTCGTCTTCGCGCACACCGTATTGGATGGCGTTAAACCATTTGCCCGATTGATTGGGCTTGGCGCCGTGGGTCAGGTGGCCGCCCGCATCCAGGGACATGCCAAGGATGGTGTCGCCAGGTTTGAGCAGGGCCTGGAATACACCTTGGTTCGCTTGGCTGCCGGAATTGGGCTGCACATTGACAAAGCCACAGCCAAACAATTCCTTGGCGCGATCCCGTGCGAGGTTCTCTGCCACGTCGACGTACTGGCAGCCGCCATAATAGCGGCGTCCGGGGTACCCTTCGGCATATTTGTTGGTCAGGACAGAGCCCTGAGCTTCCATCACGGCCTGAGAGACGATGTTCTCAGAGGCGATCAGTTCGATTTCATCGCGCTGACGGCCAAGCTCGTCTTGCATGGCGGCGTGAAGCTCCGGATCGCTTTCGGCGATGGAGG
>NZ_CEZFMW010000092.1:0-14346 GCF_982993085.1 Thalassobacter sp.
GGGCTTTGATCTATCAACCGCTCTCGACCGGGATCACCTATCAGTTGATCCCCAAGGCGACGGTTGACCAAATCCCGTTGCACACGATGGGCTATGGTCGGACCTCGGCGGCGAATGGCGAAGTGTTCAACTGGGTGTTCAACTATCCCGCGAACTACTGGGACGCAGCCTCAGTGATGGTGAACTACCTGCTAGAGCAAAACGGCGGCTCGCTTGAGGACAAAACCCTTGCGTTGCTCTATCACAACTCGGCCTACGGCAAAGAGCCGATCCGTACGCTGGAACAGCTGTCCAAACTGCATGGGTTTGAGCTGAAGCAACTTGCTGTTGACCACCCCGGCCAGGAGCAAAAATCCCAGTGGCTGCAAATCCGCCGTGAGCGTCCGGACTATGTCCTGATGTGGGGTTGGGGCGTCATGAACCAAGTTGCCGTGCAAGAAGCCGCGAATATCAACTTCCCAATGGAGAACTTCATTGGCAACTGGTGGGCGGGTGCTGAGCATGACGTTACACCTGCGGGTGAGGCAGCCAACGGCTACAAGTCGCTGAACATGAACCGTGTTGGCGATCTGCCGGTTTTTGGTGAGATCAAGACACTCGTTCACGATGCCGGCAACGCTGCTGGCGATGGCTCCAACCTTGGTTCGGTTCTGTACACCCGTGGCATGTATGCCGCGATGCTGGCATCCGAAGCCATTGCAAACGCTCAGGCAATCAGCGGTGTGTCGGACATTACGGCTGCACAAATGCGCGAAGGTATGGCGACGCTCAACATCACTAATGCACGCATGGAAGAGCTGGGCATGTCGGCCATCGGTCCGGAGTTCTCCGTGTCCTGTCAGGATCACGGCGGCAACGGTTTGGGTATCGTGCAACAGTGGAACGCGATCGACAAAACATGGGTGGCTTTGACCGATTACATCGCCCCCGATGACAGCGTTACTGGCCCGTTGGTCAAAGAAGACAGCGCTGCGTTTGCTGCTGAAAACAACATCACACCAGGCTGCCTCTAGGGGCTGCTGACGGACGGTGCCAACACTTGGCGCCGTCCAATCTGCGGATGGAAGGACACCACAATGCTGGACAAATCACCAGTTGAGACCCTGCTAGAGGTCAACAACATCGAGGTGATCTACAACCACGTGATCCTCGTGCTGAAGGGCGTTTCGCTCACGGTGCCCAAAGGCGGCATCACGGCACTCTTGGGGGGAAACGGGGCGGGCAAGACCACTACCCTTAAGGCGATCTCGAACCTGCTGCATTCTGAGCGTGGTGAGGTCACCAAAGGCTCGATCATCTATCGCGGTGAGCGGGTGCAGGACAGCTCTCCCTCCGATCTGGTGAAGCGTGGCGTGATCCAAGTGATGGAAGGTCGCCATTGTTTTGAACACCTCACGATTGAGGAAAACCTGCTGACCGGCGCCTATACCCGGACCCAAGGGCGTGGATCGGTGCAGGATGACCTAGAAATGGTCTATAACTATTTTCCGCGGCTCAAAGAACGGCGCAAAAGCCAAGCGGGTTACACCTCGGGCGGTGAGCAACAGATGTGTGCAATCGGACGGGCATTGATGTCTCACCCCGAGACGATTTTGCTGGATGAGCCATCGATGGGCTTGGCCCCACAATTGGTTGAAGAGATTTTTACGATTGTGAAGAACCTGAATGAGCAAGAGGGCGTTTCGTTCCTGCTCGCGGAGCAGAACACCAACGTGGCTCTGCGGTTCGCCCACCATGGCTATATCCTCGAAAGCGGACGGGTCGTGATGGAAGGCCCCGCCGCCGATCTGCGCGAAAATCCGGACGTTAAGGAATTCTACCTTGGGATGTCGGAAGAGGGGCGCAAAAGCTTTCGTGACGTACGCAGCTACCGTCGTCGCAAACGGTGGCTGTCATGATGCCGGACCTGCGGGAGGTCCGTTCCCCGAAGGCGCGTGCGGCTGAGCAATTGGCTCAGTTACACGCACTTTTCCCAGAGACGTCGCAAATGTCCGACATTTCGGAATTGGTTGCTTTGCCGGTACTGCGGAAGGATGAATTGTGCGCCTCACAGGCTAAGGCACCACCACTGGGCGCGCTGCGCGCCCAAAACGTCAGCCATATCTTTCAGTCGCCTGGCCCAATCTATGAACCTGGAGGTTTAGCGCCTGACTACTGGCGTTTGGGACGATTTCTGCGGGCGATGGGCATCGAGGCAGGCAGCATCGTGCAGAACACGTTTGCCTACCATTTCACACCCGCGGGCATGATGTTTGAGAGTGCCGCGCGCGCCCACGGCATAACTGTGTTCCCGGCAGGCCCGGGCAACACCGCAGCGCAGGCGGAGGTCGCGGCAGCCATCGGCACGACCGCCTATATCGGCACGCCAGATTATCTGGCAACGATCCTCGAAAAAGGGGGTGAGTTGGGTCTTGATCTGACACGCATTAAGCATGCTGCTGTCTCCGCGGGGCCGCTGTTTCCGCAAACGCGTCAAGCCTATGCTGATCGCGGTATCACCTGTCGGCAATGCTATGCCACGGCCGACGCAGGTTTGATTGCCTACGAAAGCATCGATTGCACCGATGGTATGATCATTGACGAAGACGTCATCGTTGAGATCGTCACACCCGGCACCGGCACGCCAGTTGCCGATGGTGAGATTGGTGAGGTTTTGGTCACAGTTCTTAATCCCGACAATCCATTGTTACGGTTCTCTACGGGTGACCTGAGTGCGTTTATGTCTGCCGGCGACACGCCTTGCGGCCGCACAAATCGCAGGATCGTGGGGTGGCGGGGCCGTGCGGATCAGGCCGCGAAAGTTAAGGGCATGTTTGTCCGGCCAGAGCAGGTCGCAACCTTTGTCGCACGGCACGATGATGTGACCCGAGCACGGGTTGAGGTGAGCCGTGTGGATGGTGCGGATCACATCGCGGTGCAGGTCGAGACGGATGGTGATCATGCAGATGCAATCGCGGCCTCTATCCAAGATATCCTGAAACTCCGCGCCGAAATCACACTGCTTGCGCCCGGCGCGTTGCCCCGTGATGGTGTGGTGATTGCGGACCTTCGTCCTATAGAGAGCTAATATGAAAGACGTATTTATCATCGGCGCCGCCCGCACACCCATGGGCGGGTTCCAAGGTGTTTTTCGGGACATGACCGCGCCAGAACTGGGTGCTGCAGCCATTCAAAGTGCGTTGTCGGGTGGCGGCATCGCGGTGGACGTTGTGGATGAAGTGCTCATGGGCTGTGTGTTGCCCGCCGGGTTGGGGCAAGCGCCTGCGCGGCAGGCCGCTCTGGGCGCGGGATTAAGCATTAACGTGCCTTGCACAACCGTTAACAAGGTTTGCGGGTCGGGTATGAAAACGGCAATGCTCGCATTTGATCAAATCCGCGCAGGCACCAGTGATGTCGTGGTCGCCGGCGGCATGGAGAGCATGTCAAACGCGCCTTATCTGTCCGCAAAAACACGCGCCGGTGCACGGTTGGGTCATGCTTCCCTGCTGGACCATATGTTCACGGATGGGCTTGAAGATGCATATCAGACCGGCACCCTAATGGGTGTCTTCGCGGAGCAATGCGCCGAGGCTTATCAGTTTACCCGGTCCGATCAAGACGCCTATGCCATCGCTTCCCTCAACCGTGCATTGACTGCCGACGCTGAGGGGCATTTTTCATCCGAAATCAGCCCTGTAACCATAAAAACGCGCAAGGGTGAAAGTGTTGTTTCCGCCGATGAGCAGCCGCAATCGGCGCGGCCTGAAAAAATTCCACAGCTAAAACCTGCGTTTAAGGCAGACGGGACAGTTACGGCGGCGAACTCGTCGTCTATTTCTGATGGCGCGAGCGCGGTCGTTCTGGCTTCAGCTGATCAAGTTGCCGCACAGGGATTTACGCCGCGCGCGCGAATTTGCGGGCATGCAACGTTTGCCCACGCGCCTGATTGGTTCACGACGGCACCGATCCACGCGGCGAAAAAGCTGTTGGACCAGCTTGATTGGGACGCAGACGATGTGGACCTGTGGGAAGTCAACGAAGCCTTTGCCGTGGTTGCTATGGCTTTTGTTCGCGACATGGATCTGAGCCATGAAAAGGTTAATGTCCATGGCGGGGCCTGCGCGCTTGGCCATCCAATTGGGGCTTCAGGCAGCCGGATTTTGGTCACGCTGTTAAATGCGCTCGAAACACATGATCAGCGCAGGGGCATGGCCGTCATTTGCCTTGGCGGTGGTGAGGCAACGGCAGTCGCGATCGAGAAGGTTTAAGAGATGGAAATTGGTGCGAATACACCGGCGATTGTGACTGGCGGCGCCTCTGGATTGGGGCGTGCAGTTGCCACGCGATTGCGAGCCGCGGGTGTCCCGGTCACCTTGCTGGATCGTGCGCCGAACGGGGCGGATGTGGCCGCCGAACTGGGGGCCGGCTTTGTCGCGGTTGATGTCACCCAAGCGCAAGCCGTGGCTGAGGCCTTGGCGCAGGCGCGTGCCAGCCAAGGGCAAGAGCGTATCTGCGTGAACTGCGCGGGCATCGCACCCGCGGCACGCACTGTGGGGCGCGAAGGAGCCCATGATGCTGCGTTATTTCAGCAGGTTATCAACGTGAACCTGGTCGGTAGTTTCAATGTTGCCAGTCAATCTGCGGCCGGAATGGCAGCGCTTACATCCGATGATCCCTGCGTTGGCGTGATCGTTAATACAGCGTCCATCGCCGCCTACGAAGGTCAAATCGGGCAAGCGGCCTATGCAGCATCTAAGGGCGGGATCGTCGGGATGACCTTGCCGATGGCACGCGATTTGGCCAAGGCGCGGATCAGGGTGGCGGCCATTGCGCCCGGCATTTTCGGGACGCCCATGGTCAAAGGCTTGCCAGAGGACGTGCAAGAAGCGCTTGCCGCCGGCATACCCAACCCATCCCGCTTGGGCGCGCCGGAGGAGTTTGCCTCCCTCGTGGCCCACATTATTGATAACGATTTTCTTAACGGTGAGGTTATCCGCTTGGATGGAGCCACCCGTTTGACCCCGAGGTAGATGATGGATTTCGCACTTAGCTCCGAACAAGATGCCATTTTTGATATGGCCAAGGCTTTTACCGAGGCCGAGATCGCCCCACACGCAGCAGCATGGGATGCGGCTGGTGAAATCCCCAAGGACCTTTGGCCCAAGCTGGCTGAGTTGGGGTTTGGTGGTTTGTTCGTGTCTGAAGACGCAGGTGGTTCGGGCCTCTCTCGGCTGGATGGCACCTTGGTGTTTGAGGCGCTTTCGCGCGGCTGTGCGTCCGTGGCGGCATTTTTGTCGATCCACAACATGTGTGGCGGCATGATTGACCGGTTTGGCGATGCCGACCTCAAAGAACGCATGCTGCCCGGTGCGGTGTCGATGGAGCGGTTCTTTGCATATTGCCTGACCGAGCCGGGATCTGGGTCCGACGCGGCCGCGTTGAAAACTCGCGCAGAGCGGACAAACGAAGGCTACGCACTGACAGGGACCAAGGCGTTCATTTCTGGTGGCGGTTATGCCGACGCTTACATCGTCATGAGCCGCACAGGCGAGGCCGGGCCCAAGGGTGTAAGCGCTCTCATCGTGGAAAATGGTGCGGTTGGGCTGTCGTTTGGCGGGCTTGAGGACAAAATGGGCTGGCGGAACCAACCTACGCGGCAGGTTCAATTAGACGGTTGTAAAGTCCCGGCTGAGAACCTTTTGGGGGAAGAAGGGCGCGGCTTTTCCTATGCGATGGCTGGGCTGGATGGGGGGCGGTTGAACATCGCGGCCTGCTCGCTTGGTGCGGCACAAGCGGCCCTTGATGATACGCTGGCCTATATGGCGGAACGTAAAGCGTTTGGTCGCTCGATTGATCAATTCCAAGCGCTGCAATTCCGGTTGGCTGACATGGAGGTTGAGCTACAGGCTGCCCGCGTTCTGCTGCGCCAAGCCGCGTGGAAGCTGGATCAGAAAGCACCCGACGCTACCCACCATTGTGCGATCGCCAAAAAATTCGTGACAGAAGCGGGCTCTCGGGTTGTGAACGATTGCCTGCAACTGCATGGTGGATATGGATATTTGTCTGATTACGGGATTGAAAAACGGGTGCGTGATCTGCGTGTCCACGAAATCCTTGAGGGGACAAATGAGATTATGCGGATGATCATCGCGCGCGCGATGGTGCAGGGCTAGGGCAGGGGAAAACAGATGTTCACAGCAACGATGAATTTCGGCCTCGGAGAAGAGATCGACGCACTGCGCGATATGGTCCACCGTTGGGCACAAGAGCGGCTGAAGCCACGTGCAGCAGAAATTGACGCAACCAATTGTTTTCCCGAAGATATGTGGAAAGAGCTGGGAGAACTGGGCCTGTTGGGTATCACCGTGCCTGAGGCGGACGGCGGTTCAGGCATGGGGTACCTCGCGCACGTGGTCGCGGTCGAGGAAATTGCCCGCGCCAGTGCATCGGTTTCGCTGTCCTATGGCGCGCACTCGAACTTGTGCGTGAACCAAATTGCGATCAACGGGTCGAGCGAGCAAAAAGCGCGCTACCTGCCCGATTTGATGTCGGGCGCGAAAGTTGGCGCGCTTGCAATGTCCGAGGCAGGGTCGGGCTCTGATGTTGTGTCGATGAAACTTCGGGCGGAAAAACGCAATGATCACTACCTGTTGAACGGGACCAAGTACTGGATCACCAATGGTGGTGAGGCTGGCACACTGGTCGTCTATGCCAAAACCGACCCCGACGCCGGGAGCAAAGGCATCACCGCTTTTCTGATTGAAAAAGACATGCCCGGCTTCACGCAATCGGCCCATTTCGACAAACTGGGGATGCGAGGGTCCAACACGGTTGAGTTGGTTTTTGATAACGTTGAAGTGCCCTACGACAACGTGCTTGGCGAAGAAGGCCGGGGTGTTCAGGTTCTGATGTCAGGACTTGATTATGAGCGCGTCGTGCTGTCGGGCATTGGCACCGGGATCATGGCGGCGTGTCTGGATGAGGTGATGCCCTACGTGGCTCAGCGCAAGCAATTTGGCCAGCCGGTTGGAAATTTCCAGCTTATGCAGGGCAAAATTGCGGATATGTACACCAAGATGAATTCGGCGCGGGCCTATGTGTATGCGGTGGCAGCGGCCTGCGACCGGGGTGAAGTAACACGCCAAGATGCCAGCGCATGTGTGCTTTATGCATCTGAGGAGGCGATGAATGTGGCGCACCAGGGTGTGCAGGCCATGGGCGGTGCGGGCTTCGTAAATGACAGTGCGGTTGCCCGAATTTTCCGTGACGCAAAGCTGATGGAGATCGGGGCAGGGACCTCAGAAATTCGGCGGATGCTGATCGGTCGTGAGATGATGGGGGCCATGTCCTAATGGGCGTTTTGACGTCATCAGTTGTTGTTGGATCAGACGCTTACAAGGCCAACGAACGTGCGCACTTAGAGGCCCTTGCGCAGGTGCAAGCGGTGGCTGAGGCGGCTTTGCGTGGTGGCAGTGATGCGTCGCGCGTGCGGCATGTCGAACGCGGCAAGCTGTTAACGCGTGACCGTGTGGATCAGCTGCTCGATCCTGGCTCTCCTTTCTTAGAGGTTGGCCTTTTTGCTGCACACGGAATGTATGATGATGCCTGTCCTGCGGGCGGCATGGTGGCGGGGGTTGGTCGCGTCTGCGGACGTGAGGTGATGATCCTTTGCAACGACGCAACAGTTAAAGGCGGCACGTATTTTCCCGTGTCTGTTAAGAAACACCTCCGCGCCCAAGAGATCGCTGAGGCCAATAACCTTCCCTGTATCTATCTTGTCGATAGTGGCGGAGCGAACCTGCCCAATCAGGACGAGGTCTTTCCTGATCGCGATCATTTCGGGCGGATCTTCTTTAATCAAGCCAACATGTCCGCAAAAGGCATTCCGCAGATCGCGGCGGTTATGGGGTCATGCACCGCCGGTGGCGCATACGTACCGGCGATGTCCGATGTAACGATCATCGTTAAGGAACAGGGCACGATCTTTTTGGCAGGTCCCCCCTTGGTAAAGGCCGCTACGGGCGAAGTCGTAAACGCCGAAGACTTAGGCGGCGGTGACGTACATACGCGGCTCTCGGGGGTTGCAGATTATTTGGCCGACAATGATGCACACGCGTTGGAATTGGTCCGCCAGGCGGTTGCTTCGCTTGGTCCCCAAAAGGAACGAGAGATCCTTGCGGACCACGATGCACCGATGTTCGACCCGGCTGAAATGCTCGGGGTGGTGCCGGCAGATTTACGCACCCCCTACGATGTGCGTGAGGTAATTGCGCGTCTTGTTGATGGGTCACGGTTCGACGAGTTCAAAGCGCGGTTCGGGACAACACTCGTGTGTGGATTTGCGGAAATCTGGGGCCAGACTGTCGGCATCATCGGCAACAATGGTGTTCTGTTTTCTGAAGCGGCACTCAAAGGGGCGCATTTCGTAGAGCTGTGCTCTCAGCGTAAGATTCCATTGATTTTTCTGCAAAATATCACAGGATTCATGGTGGGCCGCGCATACGAAAGCGGTGGCATTGCCAAAGATGGCGCCAAGCTTGTGACTGCCGTGGCGACCTCTGCGGTGCCTAAGGTTACGGTATTGATCGGTGGGTCGTTTGGTGCTGGCAACTACGGTATGTGCGGGCGTGCCTATGACCCGCGGTTTGTCTGGACATGGCCCAATAGTCGGATTTCGGTCATGGGCGGTGCGCAGGCAGCCGGTGTTCTGGCGACCGTGAAACGTGATGGGATTGAGCGCAGAGGAGGCGAATGGAGCGCGGCAGAGGAAGCCGCTTTCAAGCAACCCACGCTCGACATGTTTGAGGCCCAATCCCACCCACTCTATGCTTCGGCGCGACTGTGGGATGACGGCATTATCGATCCGCGCAAAACGCGCGATATCCTCGGCCTGTCGCTATCGGCCTGTGCTAACGCCCCAATCGGTGACACCCGATTTGGCGTGTTTCGGATGTAGGGCAGGTTTATGGGTATTAAGAAACTTCTAATCGCTAATAGGGGCGAAATTGCGTGCCGGGTTATTGCGACTGCGCGTCGTATGGGCATCCGTACAGTCGCCGTTTACTCGGACGCAGATCGCAACGCCAAGCATGTTCGACTGGCGGATGAAACTGCATATATCGGCCCCTCTGCCGCACAGGAAAGCTACCTCAATATTGACAATCTCACAGCTGCCATCCGCCTTACTGGGGCGGATGCAGTGCACCCTGGTTATGGGTTCCTGTCGGAAAACGCGGCATTTGTTGAGGCCGTAGAGGACACCGGTGCCGTTTTCGTCGGCCCACCCGCATCGGCCATTCGCGCTATGGGGCTTAAGGATGCAGCAAAAGCGTTGATGGATGAGGCCGGTGTGCCGGTCGTGCCGGGGTATCACGGGGTTGACCAATCTCCTGAGGTTCTCGCCCACCATGCCGCAGAAATAGGCTACCCTGTCATGATCAAGGCCCGCGCCGGTGGCGGGGGAAAGGGGATGCGGCATGTTTCGCGCCCCGAGGAGTTCTTGCAGGCCCTTGAGGGCGCCCAGCGAGAAGGTGCGGCAAGCTTTGGCGACCCGTCTGTTCTGATCGAGAAGTTCATCACGCACCCGCGTCATATTGAGGTGCAGGTGTTTGCAGACAGCCATGGAAATTTTGTTCATCTTTATGAACGGGATTGTTCGCTTCAACGCCGTCACCAAAAGGTCATCGAAGAGGCTCCTGCGCCGGGCATGACACCAGAATTGCGCGCCCATTTGGGTGATATCGCCCTGCGTGCTGCGCGCGCTGTGGATTATGTCGGGGCAGGGACGGTTGAGTTTATTGTGGACGGCTCTGGCCCGCTGCGGGCAGGCGGGTGTTGGTTCATGGAAATGAACACACGCCTTCAAGTCGAACATCCTGTGACCGAAGCGATCACTGGAGTTGATCTTGTTGAATGGCAGCTTAACGTTGCTGCCGGTCTTCCTCTGCCGCTCGATCAGGCTGATATCCCTCTCCGGGGCCACGCGATGGAGGCGCGCATTTATGCCGAGGACGTGCCTAAAGGCTTTTTGCCTGCGACGGGGGGCTGTGCTCAGGTTGCGTTTCCGAGTGGGGCGTCATTTGAACAAGGCGAAGTGCGCGTCGATAGTGGTGTGGCAACGGGGGATGAGATTAGTGCTTGGTACGATCCGATGATCGCCAAGCTGATCACCCACGGAGCGACACGTGAAGCAGCGCTTGCGCGTTTAACCCAAGCTCTTGAAGGTACGCGCATCGTCGGGCCGACGACGAATGTGACGTTCCTTCATCAGTTAGCCACTCTGTCAGAGTTTGAGAACGGGGCGGTGCATACGGGCTTGATCGAAAACCATCTAGAGGCGTTGACCCAAGAGCGTGAACCGGACGCCAGTTTATGGGTGCTCGCCGCCCTCACAATGTTGGGCCTGCTTCAGGCGCAGCCTTTGCGCGGATGGCGTTCATGGGGGCAGGCGCGTTACGTTTGTGACCTTGGGAATGGTGATCAAAGTGCCGAAATCAACATAATCGACGCTGGTGAAAGCGGTTACATCGTAGATGAAAGCCGTTACAGCGTGGCAATCCGCGATGATGGCACAGTGTGTGTATGCAAGGATGACGGGGTTGGCCGGCTGTACGAAGTCCATCGGGACAAGGATACTGTCACCGTTTTTTCCGAGGGTAATGCCTTTGTTTTTACGCTTCGAACGCGGGGCGGCCAAGCAGAGAGTGCCGGAGGCGATGACCGTATCACAGCGCCCATGCCGGGGGTGATCAAAGCAGTGTCGTGCGAAGTGGGCGATTACGTTAAGATGGGTACGCCGCTTGTCGTGATGGAAGCCATGAAAATGGAGCACACCCTAGTGGCTCCAAAGGATGGCATAATATCATCCGTGACGGCCGTGCCCGGTGCACAAGTCGATAACAATGCCGTTCTGATTGAGTTCGAAGAGACGCAAGATGACTGATGTTCGGATTGTCGAAGTTGGGGCGCGCGATGGATTGCAAAACATTGCAACAATGATCCCGACGGAGCAGAAAATCGCACTGGTCGATCTTTTGACTGATTGCGGGTTTCCTGAGATTGAGGTGGCCAGTTTTGTGAGCCCCAAATGGGTGCCTCAGATGGCCGATGGAGCCGAAGTTCTGGCTGGTATCAGGCGTGCGTCTGATGTGCACTACACTGCACTCACGCCGAATTTGCGGGGGTTGAAAGGAGCTATTGACGCAAACGTTGATGGCGTTTCTATCTTCGCCTCCGCGTCGGAAGGTTTCAGTAAAGCTAATATAAACAAATCAGTAGCAGATAGCCTTAATCTATTCTCTGAAGTTGTCACAGAAGCCAAATCCGCCGGATTTCCCGTGCGCGGATATGTTTCTTGCGTGACAGACTGTCCCTATGATGGCCCGGTGTCTCCGGCGGATGTCGTCCGCGTGGTGGAGGCATTCGCCGCCATGGGATGCACAGAAGTTTCTCTCGGCGATACAATCGGGCAGGGCACGCCTGACCGTATTGCCGCGATGTTGGATGCGGTTTTGCTGGTGATGCCAGCGGGCCAACTGGCTGGGCATTTTCATGCCACGAACGGGCTTGCGCTTGCGAATGTCGACGTCGCATTAGAATACGGTTTGCGAACCTTCGATAGTGCGATTGGCGGCTTGGGCGGTTGTCCATACGCACCGGGGGCGCAAGGAAATCTGGCGACTGAAGACCTTGTGGCGCACTTAGAAAAACGCGGGTTTGAGAGTGGCATTAACCGTGATGCGTTGGCTAAGGCTTCGTACTTTGCCAAGATCTTAAGGGAATCTGAATAATGGCGTATGAGACCCTGCATATCGCGTCCGATGAACCTGGCGTGATGGTTCTGACCCTCAATCGGCCAGAAAAACGCAACGCCTTATCTGCCCAAATGATTGCAGAACTTACAGATTTTGCAGTTAAAATGGCGAATAATCCTAATGCTCGCGCCATCATCCTTCGGGGAGAAGGACCTGTTTTCTGTGCTGGTGGCGACTTAGGCTGGATGCATGATCAGATCAAGGCTGATCGTGCCACTCGAATTATCGAAGCCCGTAAACTTGCTATGATGTTCAATGCCTTAAACGAAATGCCGGTGCCATTAATCGCTCAGATTAATGGGGCCGCGATGGGTGGCGGTGTTGGTTTGGCTTGTGTCTGTGACGTGGTGATCGCCGCGGACACTGCCATGTTTGGCCTGACCGAAACGCGGCTTGGGCTGATCCCGGCGACGATAGGCCCGTATGTGGTCGCACGCTTGGGCGAGGGCGCAACGCGGCGCGTGTTCATGTCGGCTCGGCGTTTTGGTGCGGAGGAAGCGCGCACGCTTGGTCTGGTTGCAGACATTGTACCTGAGGCTGAACTGAACGCGCGTGCGATGCAAGAAGCTGCGCCGTACCTTAAGGTTGCACCGGGTGCTGTTGGAGCGGCTAAGGCGATGGCACGCCAGCTTGGAGCGCCAATCACAGCGGAAATGATCGATGCATCGATTGAAGCGTTGGCTGACATTTGGGAGGGTGATGAGGCTGCCGAAGGAATAGCAGCATTCTTGGAAAAGCGGGCGCCAGCATGGGACTAATCAGCTTGAACCAAATAATCCTATAATAGATATTATGTATTTTATTGACCTATCTTGGATTAAGATCAAGTCACAATGATTTGATATCTAATGCTCTGCTGCTCTTAGCTGCTTCAGGTCGTCTATCGAGGTGCATCCGAGTTGCGCCATCGTGACTGAGATGTCTTGCGATAGTAATTCCCAATATTGCGCCAGCGCTGAAGCCCCACCAGCCGCACACGCGAATTGCATGCCACGCCCCAAAAATACGAACGATGCGCCTTGGACATAGGCCTTTACGATATCTTCACCGCTGCGCACGCCTGTATCGTAGAACAGCGGATAGTCTGGCCCTATTGCGTCACGGATATCGCGAAGCGCATCAATTGGTGGCACGCCGCTGTCCAGCTGACGCCCTCCGTGACTTGAAACTTGGATCGCATCGACGCCAGCGTCACGCAGTTTGAGCGCATCGTCCACATGGCAGACGCCTTTGGCCACCAAGTTGCCGTCCCACACGTCGCGGATACGCGCCAAAAAGCCCCAATCGGCTCGCGCGCGGCTTTCGGTTCGATCAAACTCCCATCCGGGTTCCGTGAAGTTTGCCATGTCCGGTTTGCCAGCGATCAACGAACCGATTGACCATTCAGGATGCAGAGCAAAATCAATGAATTGTGGTACACCGATCTTGAACGGCATCTTGAAGCCGCGGCGCAATTCACGCGGTCTGCGCCCAACTTCCGGCACGTCCAGAGTGATGATCAATGTTTTATAACCGGCGTCTTTGGCGCGCTGAACCAATCGCTCTGTGCCAGAGCCATCTCCGCTGAAATAGAGCTGGAACCATGCATTCCCGTCAGAGGCTTTATGCATATTTTCCAATGATGTAGAAGCAACAGTTGAGGCGCCGATTGGTACATTATGCTGTGCGGCTATCTGCGCGAGCATGAGGTCAGCGCCGGGCCGAGACAGATTGCACATACCCATGGGTGCAATCCCGAATGGGACCTGACACTTTTGGCTAAACACTGTCGTTGAGATGTCCCGCTGGCTGACATTGTGCAACACGCGGGGGGTCAATTGTATGGACCGAAGAGCCGCGCGATTGCGCGCCTCCCCTGCCCCTGTGCCCGCGGCCCCGTCGATATAATCGAACACCATCCAAGGCAGATACCTTTGGGCAGCAGCCCGGGCATCTTCGTACGAATGAATGTCAGTTTTCCAAGGGCCGCGGATCATGGTTTAGGCTTTCACCGCCTCCATAAAGCGATCGCGGATGTTGACCGGATCACGAGTGATAACAGGCAGTTTGATGTTGCCGCTGTCGCATTTGCACACGATGATCGTCATCTTTTTGCTGTCGATTGCGTCTTGCAGCACTTTGCCGGTGTCGACGTCCTTGCATTCGACGACGTTTTCACAACCACAGGCCTTTGCCACAGCCGTCAAGGATGTGAGCTTACCGGCGTATGTCGGCTGGTCGCCGGTCGAGCCATAAGAGCCGTTATCAACGATCAAAAGGATGAAATTATCTGCCACATTGTTGGCAATGGTAGGCAATGTGCCCATGTTTGTCAGGATCGAGCCGTCACCATCGATAGAGATAACGGTTTTGTCCTGTGCCAAAGCGACGCCCAAGCCGATCGAACTGGCCAGACCCATGGTGCCCAACATATAGAAATTGGTGGGCTGATCATCGATAGAATGCAGCTCTTGGCTGGGCAGGCCAATGTTACACACAACAAGGTGCGGACGCAGAATGGGTGCGATTTCGCGCAGAATTTCAGAGCGGATCATATCAGTAACCTCCCCAGAAC
>NZ_CEZFMW010000093.1:0-14242 GCF_982993085.1 Thalassobacter sp.
CGCCCAACCCGCAGCGAAAGCCGTGTCGCGCGGGGCGAACGGCGCAGATGCACTTCTACGGGAGGGATCCCCTCAAGAATGATCGATTCCACAGGTCAATGCCCCTATCGTTCCGCACTGCCACGGGAAAGGCTTTGACACCCTTGTTCAGCTATGGCAAGGCACCCCAATTCATCTTAGCGTCCAAGACCTGAAGGAACTGACATGCCCAAAGAAGAATGGGGTGTAAAGCGCGTCTGCCCGACTACTGGCAAACGCTTCTACGACCTGAACAAGCGCCCGATCGTTAGCCCTTACACCGGCGAAGCCGTTAACATCGACACCGGGACCAAGACCCGCGTGCTGGCTGCGGACAAGGATGATGCGGATGCGGTCAAGGCCAAAGAGGCCGAAGACGATCTGCTGCTGGACGACGACGACACCGATCTCGAGGACGATGTGTCCATCGAAGACGATGCCGACGTACTGGACGATGACGACGAAGAGGACACTGTGTCTCTCGACGAAATCGCCGATGTCAGCAACGAAGGTGACGACGAGTAATCTTGTCGTGAAAAAGTGCGGCGCGGGAGAGATTTTCCGCTTGCGCCGCAGCCCGCGTCTTTCTATCTAGACGCACGGTTTGGGGCCTTAGCTCAGCTGGGAGAGCGCCTGCATGGCATGCAGGAGGTCAGCGGTTCGATCCCGCTAGGCTCCACCAAACCCCTCTTTCTCGATCAGTCACGCCATTGCGTGCGTCGCTTGGTTTTATTGGCGCCAGTCTTCTCGCGTTAGTTAACGCAAGCAGGTCAGATTATTTTCCGAATACCCGGTAATACAGCCAATCTGGCAGGAACTGGGAGCCGCGGAACAGCCACGAAAACACACGCGGAAAGCTCTTTTTGAAATCGCTCGTACACATGTGGTCGAACATTTCTTGGGCAGCTTCCTCTGGCGTCATCAGGAATGGCATAGAAAAGTCATTCTTGTCCGTGAGCCGTGTTTTGATGAAGCCGGGGTTCGCGATTTGGACATCGACGCCTGTGTTGCGCAGGTCTGCATACATGCCCTCGGCCAGCCACATGTTGCCTGCTTTTGATGCGCCGTAGCCTGTGGCACCGGGCAACCCGCGAAAGCCTGAAAGTGAGCCTGTGATAACGATATGGCCCGCGTCCCGCGCAACCATCTGGCCGATGACTGCGCCGACCGCCCGAGCAGAGCCTGTGAAGTTGATGTCGCACATCGCCTCAACCTGCTCCGCGTTCCAGTCTTGGGCCGATTGCGGCCAGTAGACGCCGGCCAAATAGACCATGCCATCAATGTGCCCGATTTCGGCGGCGGTGCCTTCAACACTTTCCAGAACGCCAACATCGACCGTCAGCGCGCTGGCTTTGCCCGGCATTTCGGCGACCAGCGCATCAAGCTTGTCCTGACTGCGGGCTGAAACAATCACCTCGGCCCCTGCCGCATTCAGTTTGAGCGCGAGCGCGCGGCCCAATCCTTCGGATGCGCCGATCAGCCAGTAACGTTTTCCCTGAAATTCTCTCATTCGACTTTCCGCATGGTGGCAACAAGTTCGGCTACTTTCACACCAAACTTTCGAAACTGCGAGCGATTCATCACCGTGCCGTTTTCCATCAGGTACATCCAATCGGTCACATCCAGCACATGGCCGCCGGCGTCATCTGGCAGCTTGATCCGGTAGGTCAGCTTCACGGCGGAGCCTTCCTGCGTGCCTTCACCCTCACCGATGATGTCAGGCGCAGTGGCTTTGATCTGGCCGTCATTACCGATCTTGAGGGACCAGATCCGGTCCTGGGTGCTGCCGCTGTCGTAGCGAAAATGTTCAGTCATGGATCCGGTGTTGCCGTCCCACGTGGCGTTCATATCGGCCACAAAGCGGGATGAAACACGCCCAGTGGGGCCGTAAATGATGCCTTCGCACTGGATCTGGCCGTCGAGGTGTTGGCGGATGTCGAATTGGGGCGTCTGCTCGGCGTAGTCGCTGGGGCGTTGCGCGGGAAAAGCCGCATAACGAAACCGCGCCCAGACAAGGCTGAGCGTTAGGACCACGCCAAGGCCAACAAGAAGCAGCGATTCCATCCGTTATGTCTCCGTCAGTCGGGTCACGCTGAGCAGGGCCAGCGCGAACAGTTTGAGGATGCAGGGCAGGCCCGCATAGAGCAGTGTCAGAGTCATCAGGGCGTCCGGCGTGTTGGTCATGCCAGCCTGAAATCCGTTAACCTCTAGGATTGGAAGTAGTGTGATCGCAGCAATTGCGAGCGTGAACTTTGACACAAAGGACCAAAGGCCAAAGCCGTTGCCTGCATTTGGAGCGATTTTCGCCATGTGGCGCGCGAATATCGCGGGCAAAAGCGTGAGGTCCGCGCCCAAGGTTGCGCCGGAGGCCACGCAGATCACGGCAAACAACGCGGTGTCGCCAGTGCCCAGCGTAAGGGCAAAGCCAAATGTCGCAATCGCAAGCATCATCCCCGCCAAGAGCATCGGTTTGGGGCCATAACGCTCTGCGAGGCGCCCCCAAGCAGGGGCCGATAGAGCCGCCGCGAGGAAGAATAGCAACAGCAAGGGCCCCTCCATGCCGGGGGCATCAAGGCGGCTTTCGACGAAAAACAAAAACAGCGTTGAGGTAACTGCCACTGGTGCCGCGTTTAGGAGTGCAATCAACAGGAGGCGCCGGGCGGTTGCGTCCCGCAGGATGTCGCCCATAGGGGTGCTGGGCGCGGTGGCCTCGGACCGCCATTCATTCCGCATGAGCCAGAGGGCCATTAGTGTGAGGGCGGAAAATAGGCCTGCGTAGGCCACAAAGGGCGCGCCACTGAACGCCAGCGCCACAGGGGCCACAGATGCCACGCACACCCCGATCAGCGCGCCCGTTTCGCGCCATGTCGCAAGGCGGACGTGTCCGTCGCCCATCATATCGGCCTTCAGCACGCCTTGGGCGTAGAATGAAATTGTAAGGAGTGAGAACCCCGAAAACAGCCCCGCGAGCGTGAGGGCAAACCACCAGATTGCATCGATGGGTGGTGTCACGGCAAATAGCCCCCACATCGAGATGGCCATCACGATGCCACCTAGTGCCACTAGAGACGGGCGATATTTACGACCTGCCTCAGACAGCCAGCCAAAGAACGGGTCTTGGATGACGTCAATCAGGCGCAGTAAAAATAGGACTGTCGCCAGCGCGCCCAGCGAAACGCCGTAGTTATCGACGTAAAATTTGGGGGCGTGGATATAGATGGGCAGGCCGGCCGCCGAAAGTACGGCTGCAAAGACCGCATAGCGGGGCAAGCCTAGCGCGCGGGCGGATGTCACCGCGACACCTCCTCCGGGGGTGGGGCGGGGCGTGTGCGGAAACGTGCGCCCTTCCACCACAGTTTGAGCGCTTGCCAGTGGATCAGTGCCATCACCCGCCGCGCGCCAAGGGGCCGGCGCAGTGCGGCAAACGCCAAACCCTTCGAGGTCAGCGGCTGACGCTTGCCGCAGAGTGTCGCGATCAGCCCGCCTTTGCCGCCAGAATAGTCGATCCAGACGCCGATACGTTCATCGGTAATGTTGAAGCGGAAGGTGTAATCGCCTTCGACCTTTTGGAACGGAGAAACGTAAAAGATTTTGCTCGCGTGCATCTCTGTCTCGGCGGTGATCGGAGACAGGTTGTCTGTGTGACATAGGTACGAGTGGCGGTCACCGTAGGTGTTGCTGACCTCTGCGATGACGACGCGCAGTTCGTTTTCGACATCATAGCAGAGCCAGAACGAGACAGGGTTGAACACATAGCCAAACATGCGCGGCTGGGTCAGCAACAGGGTTTTGCCCCGCCGGAAGTGCAGCCCATAGGTTTGCAGTACCTGATTGACCCAGCTTAACCCACGCCCTTCGCCGCGCGGGCCGCCGTGATCAACGTCGTATACCGCCGCAAGATTGCGACGGTTGCGAGAAAACAGCGCGGGCAGGGGGCCTTCGTCCTCTAGATCTAGCAGGACGTAATCGATTGAATACTTGAACGCATTCTCAACCGCGCCTTTGCGCCCGTGCCAGGTGTGCCCCGGAATATGTTCCAGGACACGGGTCATTCGGCGGCCATGGCCACGCTGGTTGCGTCCAGCGCCTGCACGACGTCGTATGCCGAAGCATAGCCATCTTCATGGAAGCCGTTGCGCATCCACGCGCCACAGAACCACGTGTTGGCGGTGCCGTTCGTGGCCTTGATCCGTTCCACAGCGGCGGTCATCGTGAGGTCATAAATCGGGTGGGCGAAGTCGACCTCATCATAGATCAATTCCTCCCGGATGGGGGCTTGTGAATTGAGCGTGACCAGCAGCAGATCATCGTGTGGGATCGGCTGAAGCGAGTTCATCCAGTAGGTCAGGTCGATCTTGTCGCCCTGTTTGCCCGCGGCCTCGGTGTAGACCCAGCTGGCCCAACAGGATTTCCGCTTGGGCATGGTGTTGGGGTCTGCGTGCAGTGTGGCGCGGTTGGGTTGATAGCGTACCGCGCTAAGGTTGTCGCGTTCGGTCGGCGTGGCGTCAGACAGCATCGCGAGGGTCTGATCCGAATGGGTGGCAAAGATCACCTCATCATAGACCTTCCACTCATCACCCTTGGCCTTGATCTCAACCCCGCCACCGGGAATGCGTTTCACCGCATTTACGGGCGTGGATTTGCGGATCGCCACGGCGCGGGATTTCAGTGCATGTTCCAACCGGCGCACATATTCGATCGATCCGCCATCCACAGTGTACCATTGGTGCTGGCCGGTGGTGGACATAAGTGCGTGGTTTTTGAAGAACTTGACCAAGGCCTGCGCCGGGAAGTCCATGACGTTTTGCGTTGGTGTGGACCAGATCGCGCCGGACATTGGGGCCAAATACCAATCCCGAAAGCCTTGGCTGAGCCGCAGTTGATCACACAGCTCATTGAGGGTGATGTCGGGGTCCTGCGCGACTTGATCGGCGTTGTTGTTGAACTTAAAGATGTCCGCGACCATGCGCAGAAACTTGGGTGAGGCGATGTTGCTGCGTGTTGCAAACAGCGAGTCGAGCGATTGCAGCCCGTATTCCATCGCGCCGCCGCCAAAGGATGCGCCAAAGGACATGTTGGATTTGGCCACCGGCACATCCAGTTCCGCAAACAGGCGCGTCAGGTGGGGGTAGTTGGCGTAGTTGTAAACGATAAATCCGGTGTCCACGGCTTGGTCACCGCGTTTGCCCGCCATCACGGTGCGTGCATGCCCGCCAATGCGCCCTTCTGCTTCATAAAGCGTCACGGAGTGTGTTTGGCTAAGGTGATAGGCCGCAGCCATCCCTGATATTCCGCCGCCCACGATAGCGATCCGCTTGGGTGCAAAGGTGTCAACTTCAGATGGCACTGGTCGTCCTCTCACTGTCTAGTTCTGTTTACATGTACGTCATGGGTTCGGAATTGGTTCAGTTTTTTTTGCTATTTTTGAATTTTTCTTATGGAGAGTGATCCGGTTGAGTGCCACTCGCGTAATAAGATTATGTTGATTGCTGTGACACAAAGTCGGATGATGTGGCCTGAGCCTGCGGAACTCCCCGCTGGTCGGGACCGAAAGCACGCGCCGACCGTGACACATGCAAAGACAGACGAAGCGCACTGGGTTGCGCGATTGGTGGCTGTTGGCACCAACAGGGATCAGGCGGCTTTTGCCGAGCTGTTTCGTCACTATGCCCCGCGTGTGAAGGCGTTTTTGATCAAATCAGGTGCCGACCACGCAATGGCAGAAGAGTGTATGCAGGACGTGATGGCGACCCTGTGGCGCAAGTCGCATTTGTATGATCCTGGGCGGGCGTCGGTGGCCACATGGATTTTCACGATCGCCCGGAACCGACGCATCGATATGATTCGAAAGTCCCGCCGGCCTGAGCCAGAAGAATTGCCTTGGGGGCCTGAGGCGGCTCCGGAACAGGCGGATGTTCTCGCATTGCAACAAGACAGCGCGCGGCTCGCCGAAGCGTTGAAACAACTTCCCGAAAAACAGCGCTATCTGGTAGAGCGCGCGTTTTTCGGAGACATGACACATAGCGAAATCGCCGCAGAGACGGGTTTGCCCCTTGGCACAATCAAGTCGCGGATTAGGTTGGCGATTGAAAGATTGCGCCATTCGATGGGCGCGGAGGCATAGAACGACATGATCACACATCATATTCCTGATGATTTGCTAATGGGTTACGCGGCTGGCGGGTTGTCAGAAGCGTTTGACCTTGTTGTGGCGTCGCATGTCTCGCTCAACGATGACGCCCGTGCGCGTTTGTCCAGCTTTGAGGCGCTTGGCGGCGCGGTCCTAGAGGGGGCAGAGACCGCTGAACTGGCTGATGACAGCTTTGAAGCGACCATGGCGCGGATTATGGGCACGGCTCCCGCAGATACCGTACGCGAAGAAGCGAAGGCCCCGGCGCGCCACGCGACCTTCCCCAAGTGCCTGCGCGACTACGTGGGCGGCGACATCGAGGCCGTGCAATGGCGGCCTGTGGGCATGGGCGTCAAACAGGCGGTTCTGCCAACTGGCGATGGTGAGGCGACTGCGCGTCTGCTGTATATCCCCGCGGGTCAGGCGATGCCCGATCACGGGCACAACGGGGTTGAGGTCACGCTGGTTCTGCAAGGCGCGTTTATCGATGAAGACGGTCGGTTCGCACGCGGTGACATTGAGGTCGCGACCCAAGAGACCGAACATACGCCTGTCGCGGATATCGGCGAGGATTGCATTTGCCTCGTGGTGACGGACGCGCCACTGCGCTTCAACGGGTTACTACCCAAAATCGCCCAGAAAATCCTGCGCATTTAACTCTATGACGTTTGAGTTATGGGCCGCATTCGCGGTGTTCTGGGCGTTGTTTGTCACTACGCCTGGGCCGAATGCGGTGAACTGCATCACCGTGGGTATGCACGTCGGGCTGCCGCGCGCCTTCATCACTGTCGGTGCAATCCTGTTGCAAGCATTGTTGTTCATGTGGGCCGCCGCCCTTGGATTGGCGGCGTTGATCGTTACGACACCTACCCTTTTCTTTGTGCTGCAAATTGCGGGTGCCGCGTTGCTTGTCTGGATCGGGTTGCGTGCGTTTCTGGGGGCTGATCGTCCGCCGGTAGTGCCCGACCAAGCGGGCGGTTTGTTTTGGCGCGCGTTTTGGATTGCGACTATTAATGCCAAATCGCTTGCGGGCTACATCGCGGCGTTTAGCCAGTTTTTGGATCCTACACGCCCGGTCATCGGGCAGATGGCGTTCATCATGCCAACCGCGCTTAGCCTAACGGCACTGAGCTACGCCGGTTTTACAACGCTTGGGGCGGTGTTGGGGCGGGCTGCGTTGGGTGCGGTGTTTCATACGGCCTTTCGCCGGGTCATGGCGGTGTGTTTCATCGGCTACGGGCTTGCGTTGTTCGCACTGGCGATCGTGGCATGAGCCGCTTTGCCCCCTCCCGTCGGGAGCATCGGTTTCGCGTGGCCGTATCGCTGACTGCATTCGCGTTCATTGGGTTTGTGATGTTTGGGGATGGTGTGCCCGATTGGCGTTGGCTTGAATTCGCGGTCTACGCGGGGATGCTTTTCATGTGGCTTGGCGGATCGTCGGCCTATGCGCTTTGGCGCGCAGGCCAGTAGACACCATGCCCTATGCGCGGTAGGGCCACGCCATGAGCAGCGAATATAACCCACCCACAGACCCCATTCCCGTCATCTATCATGATGATGACATTCTTTTGGTGGATAAGCCCGAGGGGCTGTTATCCGTACCGGGCAAGGGTGAGCATTTGGCAGATTGCCTGCTGTCGCGGCTACAGGACATGTTCCCAGAGGTGCTTTTGTGTCACCGATTGGATCGGGATACATCGGGCATCATGATCTTTGCGCTGACCAAGCTTGCGCAACGCAAATTGGGTCGCGCGTTTGAGACAAAGCGCGTCAAGAAGCGCTACATCGCTCGTGTCTGGGGCGAAGTTGCGGAATCAAAGGGCACTATTGATTTGCCCTTGATCGTTGATTGGCCGAACCGTCCCTTGCAGCACGTGAATTACGAAACCGGTAAACCTGCGGTGACCGATTGGGAACGCATGGAGGTCGTGGACGGCACCACGCGCATGAAGTTGATGCCGCGCACTGGCCGTAGCCATCAGCTGCGTGTGCATATGCTGGAACTGGGGCACCCAATTCTGGGGGACCCGTTCTATGCTGATGGGCCTGCTCTCGCGTTTCCGCGGATGATGCTTCATGCCGAAGGGCTTAAGCTAGAGCACCCAATCACCGGCAAGATGGAGCGTTTTGAGGCGCCCTGTCCGTACTAAGCGGCTTTGCCTTTAGCCGCTTGTTCCGGGCGTAGGAAAACCGGCTCTAGCGGGGTGGATTGTGCGGGCTGGTATGCGTAGCCCCCTGCCGTGAACGCCGCTAGATCTGCGGGATCAGTGATGCGGGTTTCAATCATAAACCGTGCCAGAGCGCCGCGTGCTTGTTTGGCATAAAAGCTGATGACTTTGGCGCCGCCCGGTTTGTCCTCAAGGAACTTTGGCGTGATCACGGCGGGCTTTAACGCCTTGGTATCGACGGCGCCGAAATACTCCTGCGAGGCGCAGTTTAGCAGGTGTGTGGCCCCAGTTTCTGCCGCCTGAGCGTTAAGTGCATCAGCCAGTTTGGTGCCCCAATATGCATATAGTGTTTTGCCGTTAGGGTTGGCCAATCGGCTGCCCATTTCCAGCCGGTAGGGCCGTGCCTCATCCAGCGGGCGCAGTAACCCGTAAAGGCCTGACAGAATGCGCAGGTGGTCTTGGGCGTGGCGCAATGCGTCCTCGGACAAGGTCGTCGCGTCCAGCCCGGTGTATGTGTCCCCATCGAACATCAAGGCGGCGGGGGCGGTGTCCTGTGCTGCAAAACCTGCAAACCTGTCCGCGTTCAACTTGGCAAGATTTTCACTGATATGCATCAATTTTTGCAACTGCGGCACTGACAGATCGCGTGCGATTTGGGTCAGTTCGGCGACCTCATCTGGGAACTGTGGTTGCGTCAACGGCAACGTCGTCGTGCGGCTGGTGTCTAGCTTTTTGGCGGGCGACAGCACTGTGAGCATGGGGATCTCCTATCTGGTGTCTTATAGATAAGGGCTGAGGGGCTGAGGTCTAGCGCGATTGCAAAACTTCGAGAAAGGCTTCGCCAAAACGTTCCGCATGGCGGTCACCCAGAATGCGGGCAATTTGGCTGGCATCAGCGGGCGCAGTGGCAACTTTGGCCAGCATAGATGACGAACAGGACAGCGGTTTTTGCGTACCATCGTCGCCACGCATCAGGTCGGCCTGCACGCTGAGCAGCGCGTCATAGACATCACCCTCGGAGCGTCCCGCCAGTTTGCGCCGCGCGGGATGCACATTGGCGGATTGCTCACCTGTTATTACTTCCAAAAAGTTGCGCCCATATTTTTCGAGCTTTTTGGCGCCGACACCGCCTATGCGCGCCATCGCGTCCAGCGTCATGGGCCGGGTTTCGGCCATCTCAATCAGGGTGCGGTCATTAAAGATCATGTAGGCCGGTAGGCTTTCGGCGTCTGCAAGGGCACGGCGCTTTGCCTTGAGCGCCGATAGCAGGGGCGCGTCTTCTTCGCTGACCAACGCTTTGACGGCGGGGCGGCGTTCGGCGGTTTTCAGGGTGTCGCGGCGCAGGGTAATGTTGGCCTCACCGCGCAAAATGGGCCGGGCGGCTTGGGTCATGCGGAACGCGCCGTGCCGTTCGGGATCGGGGCGGATTAGGTCTTGGCCCATCATTTGCCGAAAGATCGCCTGCCAGATGGGCTTCGAATGTTCCCGCCCCACGCCAAAGGTTGGCAGCGCGTCATGGCCACGTTGGCAGATACGGTCTGTGGCGTTGCCCAGCAGAATGTCGATCAGGTGGCCTGCGCCAAACCGTTCATCGGTGCGCAGGATCGCCGATAGCGCCTTGCGCACCGAGGTCGTGGCATCAAACAGGTCGGGCGGCGTTTCGCACAGATCGCAGTTGCCACAGGTCACTTCGGTTTCGCCAAAGTAGGCAAGCAGGCTTTTGCGGCGGCATTCGTGGGCCTCTGCCAGTCCCAAAAGCGCATTGAGCCGCGCGTGATCGGCGAATTTCATTTCCGGAGGGGCGAGGCCCTCATCAATCTGTTGTCGGCGGAAGCGAATGTCGTCGCTGCCGTAGAGCGTGAGGGTGTCGGCGGGGGCACCATCGCGCCCTGCACGGCCGATTTCTTGGTAATAGGCTTCAACAGATTTTGGCAGGTCCGCGTGCGCAACCCAACGGATATCGGGTTTGTCGATGCCCATGCCGAACGCGATGGTCGCCACGACAATCAGCCCATCTTCGGCCTGAAAACGGCGCTCAACGATGCGGCGGTCATCGGCCTCCATGCCGCCATGATAGTGACATGCGGAATGCCCAGCTTCGCTGAGGGCGCGCGCAAGGCTTTCAGTTTTGTTGCGGGTGCCGCAATATACGATGCCCGATTGACCTTTGCGCGCAGCAGCAAACCCGAGGATTTGGTTCCGGGGGCTGTCTTTGGCTGCAAAGGCCAGCGTCAGGTTGGGGCGGTCAAAGCCATGCAGAAACGTTTCGGGCGGGATGCCGTCGAACAGGCGGGTTACGATTTCATCGCGGGTCTCTGCATCCGCGGTCGCGGTGAAGGCCGCCAGTGGAACGTCGAGTGTTTTACGTAACTCGCCGATGCGCAGGTAGTCGGGGCGAAAATCGTGGCCCCATTGGCTGACGCAGTGGGCTTCGTCCACAGCAATCAGATTGCAACCTGCGCGTTTTAGCATCCGTTCGGTGCCCGATGATGCCAGTCGTTCTGGCGCGATATAGAGCAGTTTGAGCGTCCCGGCCTCAATCGCGCTCCAGACGGCGTCGGTTTCTTCTTCGGTATTGCCAGAGGTTAGCGCGCCTGCGACCACGCCCGCCTCCTGCAGGGCGCGCACCTGATCGCGCATCAAGGCAATCAGCGGCGAAATCACGACGGTGATCCCCTCTCGACAGAGGGCAGGCAGTTGGAAACACAGACTTTTGCCCCCGCCTGTTGGCATAATCGCGAGTGTGTTTTTGCCCCCTAGAACGGCCTCTACGATGTCTTCCTGCCCCGGGCGGAAGGCAGAGAATCCAAAAACGGACGCAAGAAGCTCGGTCGGGCTTGGCGTTGTGTGGGGCATGGGCCTCAGGATCAGAAGATGTGCTCGATTTTCTATGAATCTTTCACATTAACAGCCCGTGAACAAGGCTTGCGCCGCGACAGTTTGCGCGACTTTTTAGGGCGGTTTTCCCAATTTTGCCCTTTCATGGGGGTCGTGCGACGCTTAAGTCCATGTCCACCTTTAACAAAAGGGGATCAATCATGACCCTGCTTAAATCTGCCCTCATCGGAGCCCTCCTGCTCAGCACTTCGGGCGCGTTCGCCCAAGAGGTGACGCTGCGGTTCCAACACTTCGTGTCACCTGCCTCCGCGAACCCCAAACACTTTATGCAGCCTTGGGCTGATAAGGTTGAGGCGGATTCTGGTGGGCGTATCAAGGTTGAATTGTACCCCTTCATGCAGCTGGGCGGTGGCGCCGCAGAAATGTATGACCTGATCGCGGATGGCGCGGTGGATGGCGGTTGGGTGATCCCCGGATACCAGCCGGGCCGTTTCCCGGAAGCCGAGGCGCTTGAGTTACCATTTATGGTCACGAAATCCGGTGAAGAAGCGTCCATGGCCGCGTGGGATTTCACCCAAGAGCATCTGATGGATGACTTTTCCGATGTTCACCTGATTGCGGCGCATATGCATGGGCGCGGTTTGGTTCATAAAACGGGCCCCGGTATTCGACAGGTGTCTGATTTTGAAGGCCTGAACCTGCGTGGCCCATCACGGGCCGCGACGCTGTTGCTGGATAAGTTGGGTGCAAATCCCATCGGCATGCCCGTGCCCGCGTTTCCTGAGGCGCTGGCCAAGGGCGTGTTGGATGGCGGCGTGATCACATATGAAATGTCACCCTCGCTTAAGCTGGATGAGTTGACCGATAGTCATACCGATGTGGCCGGGGAAAAGTCGCTTTATAATCTGTTCTTTATTTGGGCGATGAACAAAGACAGCTATGCCGCGTTGCCCGATGATCTAAAGGCTGTGATCGATGCCAATTCGGGTCCTATGGCCTCTGCTTGGGCGGGCCGGGCCCATGACGTCGGCGACAAAGAAGGTCGTCAGGTTTTAGTTGATGCGGGCAATGAATTGGCGGAAATCTCAGCCGAAACCACGGCTGAGATCATGGCGCTGGGCGATGAGGTCATCGCTGAGTGGATCGCTGATGTGACTGCCAAGGGTCTTGATGGGGCTGGTTTGGTCGCATCGGCGCGGGCCAAAGTCGCCGCGAACCGTATGCCCGCCAACTAGCCGGCTTTTTGTACCAAGGTGATCAGCGTCTCGCCGTAGCGACGCTGGTCAACCTGTTCAAAGCCCTCGGGAACCTCGGGGGCTTTTGCGTCTTCCCAGACCAGCATTGCACCGGGGGCGATCCAGTCGTTCAGGGCAGTGACCGCGGCCTCACCCAATGATTTTCCGTATGGCGGATCAAGAAACACCAGATCAAAGGGCGCACCGGGACAGGGGCCTGCTTTGCGTGCGTCGCGTGTAATGACCTGCGCGTCGGCGCCTAGCATTTGAATGTTTTCGCGCAAGATTGCCTGCGATTTGCGCCCGTTTTCAATAAAAACGGCCGCCTCGGCACCACGTGACAGGGCCTCTAGACCCAAGGCCCCGGTGCCTGCAAATACGTCCAACACGCGGGCATCTGTACACAGATCGCCGTGGGTGCCGTTCTGCAAAAGGTTGAACAGGCTTTCGCGGGTGCGGTCCGTCGTGGGGCGCAGGTGGGCTGCCGTATCGCCCTTGCCTACGCTGGCCAGCCGCCGTCCGCGCCAGTTTCCGCCAATGATCCTCACGCCATGAGCGCCTTGGCATCGACGCTTGCGTCCGCAACCAGTCCAGGGTCAGGGGATCGGCCGGCTTCAATCATACGTTTGCCGACCATGTAGCCGCGCGGATCGTTCATGGCATCTACGGCCAGCAGTGTGTCGTTCGCGTAGTACCAATGCGAGCGCGCGGTTCCGCCGTCGCGCACGACGACACGGTCGTAGCCGGTGTTCAGGCCCGCAATCTGGAGCTTGATGTCGTATTGGTCGGACCAAAACCATGGCTTGGCCACGTAATCTACGCCTGCGCCAAGCATGTTGCGGGCCACTATCTCGGCCTGATCAATGGCGTTTGGCACGCTTTCGAGCCGGATGCGGTGGCCGCGATAGGGGAATGAAGCGCAATCGCCTGCCGCCCAAACGTCCGGCGCGCTGGTGCGACCTTGGGCGTCTGTCGCGATCCCGTTGTCGAGGGTTAGGCCCGCGGCTTCGGCCAATGCGGTGCCGGGCGCGATGCCCACGCCGACGATAACCATATCGCAGGCCAACTCAGCCCCATCGCTGAGCCGTGCACCAGTGACGTGGTCATTGCCGATCAGGCCGCCAAGCCCTACACCTTCGCGGATATCGACACCGTGCGCAGTGTGGAGGGCCCGGAAATAGTCAGAGGTTTCTGGGGCGGCAACGCGTTGCAAGATCCGGTCGGCCATCTCAACCAGCGTCACATGCATGCCCCTTTTGGCGCAAACGGCTGCGGCCTCGAGCCCGATGTAGCCACCGCCCACGACCAAAACGCGACCGCCTTGGGTCACGTGGGGGGCCATTGCGTCAACGTCGGCCAGATCGCGCACAGTATAGACGCCGCCAAGCGTGCCACCGGCAGAGGCGGGCAATTTTCGTGGAACCGACCCAGTGGTCAGGGCGAGTTGATCGTAGCCGAGCGCCTCATCGCCGATGGCGATGGTCTTGGCGGCAGTGTCGATCGCGGTGACCTGTGTGCCAAGGCGCAGGGCAATGTTGTTTTCATCATAGAAACTTTGGGGGCGCAGGAACAAACGCTCCAGCGTCATATCGCCCAGCAGATACGCTTTGGACAGCGGGGGCCGTTGATAGGGAGGGACCGCTTCGGCGCCGATCAGGGTGATGTTGCCGTCAAACCCTTCACCGCGCAGCTTCGCTACCAAAGAAGCGCCTGCCTGCCCTGCGCCAATGACCGCAATATGCGTCATAATATGCCCTTTCACTGGCCGTGTTCCGACCGACACCCTATATCGCTGATTACTGGAAACACAATCAGGGACGGGGATCTCTTTTATGACCATTTCAACCGGCGAT